>CALMPX010000487.1 GCA_937871355.1 uncultured Bdellovibrio sp. | reverse complement strand
GAGCCAATTTTAAAAGTTCAAAATCGCGTACCAGATTAGCCATTTTAAATCCGGCTAAACCAGACTGCTTCGATCCCATAAATTCTCCGGGGCCTCGAATTTCTAAATCGTATTCGGCCACCTTAAACCCATCATTAGTCTTTTCCATAAATTCGACACGCGCTCGCGTTTCTTGACTGATGGCATAACCCATGATCATGACGCAAAATGATTTATGCTCACCTCGCCCCACTCGTCCACGCAGCTGATGCAATTGGGATAAACCAAAGCGTTCCGCATGTTCAATAATCATGATATTGGCATTCGGCACATCGACCCCGACTTCGATCACCGTGGTTGAAACTAAAACATCAATTTCGTGTTTTCGAAAAAGCTGCATGATTTCATCTTTTTCTGCGGATTTCATTTTGCCATGTAGAAGTCCGAAACGAATAGTGGGGAATTGTATTTTTAATTTATCAAATTCGTCTGTGGCATTTTTTAAATCGATCTTCTCGGATTCTTCAACTAAAGGATAAACCACGTAAGCTTGGCGCCCTTTCGAAATTTGCTCGGCCATAAATAGCACGGCCGCATTTCTTTTTGACTCTTGAATCACGCGCGTTTGAATAGGTGATCTTCCTTGAGGCATTTCGTTAATAATCGAAACATCTAAATCACCGTACACCGTCATGGCCAAAGTTCGAGGAATAGGTGTGGCTGTCATAATCAGAAAATGAGGACTATAACCTTTACTTTTTAAGATACTTCGCTGAGCCACACCAAAGCGATGTTGTTCGTCGATAATCACTAAAGCTAAATTTTTAAACTGAACCCAATCTTCAATCAACGCATGCGTACCTATTAAAAAATGAATTTCTCCTGAAATTAATTTATCGATCAATTCTTTACGTTCTTTTGTTTTCGTTTTTCCCGTCAATAAACCGATCGACATCCCCAGGGGACCTAACTGCTTTTCTGCGTTTCTAAAATGCTGTTCAGCTAATATTTCTGTCGGCGCCATCAAGCAAGATTGGTAACCACTTTCAAAAGAACTTAGTGCCGCTAAGAAACTCACGAGCGTTTTTCCCGAACCTACATCACCCTGAACTAAACGGTTCATCGGACGACCGGATTCTAAATCCTGTTTGATTTCTTGATAGGCTGTAATTTGAGCGCCCGTTAATTCAAAAGGGAGTGCCTTCACTAAGGCCGCAGACAACTTAGACTCGTTTTTAATGGCGATGCCTTTTTCTTTTTTAAGATTGGATTTTTTCGAAGCTAAATACAGTTCTAACCAGAAAAATTCCTCAAAAATAATACGACGATGGGCTGACGATTTGTTTTCGTTATAAAGTGATGCTTCATTCATGTTGGGATGATGAATTTCATACATAGCTTGCTCATTCGTCACCAAATTATATTTTTTCATCATCGATTCTGGAAATTTTTCTTCGCTCCACTCTTTAAGCTGAAGAAAACAATTTTGAATAAATTTTTGAATTTTACTGGAACTTATTCCTTCGTGTTCAATATAAATTGGAATAAGAGCATCTTTAACTTCTATATCTGGTTCAGCGTCACGCATTTCCGGATGATGAAATTCCAAACGCCCGCGATAATTTGTTACTTTGCCGACAACACGAATTTCCTTACCCGCCTGAAAACGTTCGAAATAACCTTTATAAGGAACTCGAAAAAACTTACAACGAATCTGACCGGACTGATCACGCACAATAATGTCATACACTTTGCGCGATGAATTCCCCATGTTATAACTTGAGACACTCACGACGTAAGCCTTGAGACTAACGATATCGCCATCTTGTAAAGTTGAAATCAATCGAGCGGCACGCTGGTCTTCAAAAGCTCGAGGATAATTCTTTATGAAGTCGCCAACTGTTCTATAACCGTTTCGACCGAACAAAGCCGCTAAAGCTGGACCCACGCCTTTGACGTATTGCAAATCAGAGTCTGGACTTAAGTTACGTTTATAGGGGTTCGCATTCATATTTATCCATTTCAAGCCGATAAGAAAAGTATGTCAACCAATGGATATTTTAGAATACGCTTAACAACACTTATTGGAACAACCTCTCTTCCGTTTAATGTTTATATATTAATCGATGAGAAAGTTATTCTGTACGTCAAAGAAGGCGACAAAATTCCAAAAGATAAAATTTTAAGTCTTCACGCCAAAGACTCTGGCGAATCCGTTCTGTTATCAAGCGCTGACAAAGAAAAATACCAACATTATATTCGTGATCTGATGAACTCGAGCTCTTACGCTGATAGCGAAAAAGCGATCATCCTGAAAGAAAGTTCAATCGCTATTTTAGAAGACCTTTTCGATAACCCCGATGTCAAACGAGCTTTGGATGAATCACGGCCAATTATCACCGATCTTATTAATTTTATGAATAATGCTCCCAATGAAATGGGTAATCTCATTACACTGTCAGGTCATGATTTCTATACATATAACCATTCTTTTGATGTGAGTATTTACTCTTTAGGACTTGGACAAGCTTTGGGTTTTGGAAAAACAGAACTTGAAGAACTGGGAATCAGCTCGCTTTATCATGATCTGGGAAAACGCTCGGTTCCTTTGGAAATATTATGCAAAAAAGGCGCTTTAGATGAAAACGAATGGATTCAGATGCGCATGCATCCTCAGTATGGATTAAAAATTTTAAATGAACATGGAAATATTTCGGATGCCATAAAAGCCGCTTGTTTTGAGCATCATGAATCATGGACTGGCGGCGGTTATCCGCAAGATATCTCTGGC
>CALMPX010000486.1 GCA_937871355.1 uncultured Bdellovibrio sp. | reverse complement strand
AAGCCGTCAGAGCTAAGGATCTTACAGCGCCACCAGAACCCAGTAGTCCAGTCAGTAGACCAGATATACCTCCTCCGAGATAAGGAAGCCACGGATGAGAAAACGATAACTTTTTTTTAAAAAATAAAAAGTAACTTGAAATACAAATCAAAAACAATCCTAGTGCTATCGAGTAGCTTTGGGACGAAAAAGAATTTGAATAAAAAGCCCCGAGCCCAGTGAACAAGATTGAGGGGATACCAAATTTTAGCGTCAGTTTCCAATTAATATCTTTCCAATACATCACGGCACGAACGAGATTTCCCATAACATGCAATGAAGCGGTCAAAGCTAAAGTAACCTGAAATGTTTCAAAAAATTGACCGAGTGGAATAAAAAGAGTTGAAGAACTAACACCACTCAGCGTTCCGATGAGCTCGGCACAGAACGCTAAAATAATAAAGTAAAGTTCATGATGCTGTTGCAATTAATTTTTTACTGACGAGTATAAGGAACGTTATCGATAGTTGTTGGAGCTGCTCCAGCTGAGCAACCCGGAGCTGCCGACGGTGCTTTGAAGCTGGCATAATTAGGCGCAAAGACCACCCAGGAATAGGTCGGTTGACCGGCCCCACAACCCCAAGGATCGGTGCTTGGCGTGATCACTAAATCCGTACCACCGGCATAGGTTATTGATTGACCTAAAGGTCCCATGACTTGCGTGCCTGAAAAACCAAATAAAGAAGATCCTGTCGCGCCGGAGCAATCAGACGTCGCATAGCCAAATGCATCCTGGACAATAGTCGAACCCGAAGACCCAAAAGTGGTCGTTATTTTCACAGAAGTTCCATTTCCATTATCAGTGCATCGCGAATAAGTTCCATCGACAGAATTTGCCGATGCTGAATCTGATGTTTTCGCGCAGGAAAACGTAAAAAATACGGATACTAGACCGATGAATAAATGTTTTATAGTCATAAAATCTCCTTAAAAAAAATCTTAGTTATGATTTATTTTAAGAGATTAACAAAAGAGTGCCAATTCAATTAAAGCACTCATCTCGTTTCTAGACCTTACGCTATTTGTTGTTTCCTAAATATCTTTACTGACTTATGCATTTCGTATTCATTTATATAATAATTACCTATATAAATATAACTACAATCATATTTTACATATCTATAAAAAAGATTTATTGGTGCTAGATGTATGTGAATGCATAAACTCATAATAAGTAAACAAACAGTCAAAAATGAGAGATCCAATGATTAAAAAAGTTTTTTCATATTCATAACTTAAGTAGCGATCTTAGCGTTGGCACAGTCTAACGAGATTCGCAGGGTTATAGTCGTCGAGTCTATTCAATACGAGATCAGAGGAGATTTTTTTAAATGTAGAACCTGGTGAAGACTGTTGACGGTACGAATATGAAATTCATCTCAATGGAATCTTTTGTTATCAGAAAATTACCACAAAACGAATATAAAGGTAAATAATTGAGTCGATGTAAATAGTATGCATAGAATGGGAAGAGGCAGATTAGATATTGAATCAAGCAAAAAATCGGGGTACTGTTTTTGAGTCGTATGTATTAAATTAATATCGATTTTAGGAGAAGTACCATGATTAAGTATTTATTTTTAACAACACTTCTAATTTCAAAAATTATTTATGCACAATCAAATTTTCAGGTCAAAGCAGATTTCCTGTGTTCTCAGATTATTGAAAACCCCAACTTTAAGTATGAAGATTATTTCTCTTCAGTATTTATTTCAAAAATCAAATACAGCGACATTGTCAGTATTTTAAAAAGTATTTATAAAGAAGATGGCGCCTGTGTTAAAGCGACTTTAAAAGCAATTGATCAAAGTTCAGTTAAAGTAGAAACGTACGCAAAAAGTACTTCTTTTAAGTTTGTCATGTCGTTAGATAATAAAAACATGATAACCGGATTAAGATATAAAGGCCGTGTTACGCCTAAAATTAAAATTTCAAGCAGCAAAGAATTAAAGGCGGAACTAGCCAAAATTGATGGAGTAAAGTCAGTTTATCTAACTCGTTTTAAAAGCCATAAGGCATTAATTGATATTCAGTCGAAATCAAAAATGGCGTTAGGGTCTGAATTTAAACTGTATGTCCTTAATTATTTATCCACAAAAATCTTAAATAACGAATTAAAATGGACAGATGATATTACAATTCAAGAAAAATTCAAATCACTTCCGGGCGGAAAACTACAAAATGAAGTCGATGGGAAAAAAATATCCATAAAAGATGTAGCCTCATTAATGATTTCCATTAGCGATAACACAGCGACAGATCATTTGATTGGACTTTTGGGTTCAGAAAATATTTTAAAATCGATTAAAAATTTGAATTCATTTTACT
>CALMPX010000485.1 GCA_937871355.1 uncultured Bdellovibrio sp. | reverse complement strand
AGAAGAAGTTCCCGACACTGTTTCGGCCAGCTACGGCGGACAAAAATTTAAATTCGGTCGTGAATATCTGATTCCTAAACCTTTTGATACCCGAGTGCTTTTGTGGGTAGCTCCGGCTGTAGCCAAAGCAGCGATGGATTCAGGCGTAGCGCAAAAACCAATTACCAATTGGCAAGCGTACCATGATCGTTTGGAAGCGATTCAAGGTCCTAAAAAAGTTTTCATTCGTTCGGCCATTCACCAAGTACATGAAATTGCGAAACGCCACGGGAAATTACCTAAAATTGTTTTCCCTGAAGGAACGAGTCCTAAAATTTTAAAATCAATTCGCGCTTTGATCGATGAAAATATTTGTCGCCCTATTGTTCTTGGCAACTCTCAAGAAATTCTCAATGTGGCCAAGACCCATTCAGTCGATATGGAAGGCATTGAAATTCAAAACTATGAATCACATCCACTTTTTGAAAAATACGCTGAAGAACTACATAAGCGTCGCGGAAAAAAAGGTGTCGACCTCAAAAAAGCTCGTGAACTCATGCTCAATCCAAACTACTTCGCCGCTATGATGATCGATCAAGGCGAAGCTGATGGTATGGTCAACGGTGCGACAACAAATTATGCGGAAGCTGTTCGTCCAATTCTTCATACCATCGGCGTGGCCAAAGGGTTTGTTCCTGCCGGTCTCAGCATTCTCATTTCAGATGATAAATTATTATTCCTGACTGATACCACCGTGAATACAAATCCCAGTGCTGTCGAACTTGCTCAAATTGCTATTCAAACAGCTTTTGTTGCCGAAAAATTTCAACAAAAACCTCGTATCGCCATGCTCAGTTATTCGAATTTCTCTGGCGCCGATGGAACTCCAAATAAAATGAAACAAGCTGCCGAGCTAGTCCGTACCATGAGACCAGACTTGATGGTTGAAGGCGATATTCAAGCCGATACAGCAGTGAATGCCGATATTCAGGATAATATTTTTCCTCACGCCAGCCTAAAAGGAGCTGCAAACATTTTAGTTTTCCCGAATTTGGAAAGTTCGAATATATCGTACAAATTACTCCAGCAATTAGGAAAAGTTGAAGTGGTTGGTCCCTTTTTACTCGGCGTCCGCAGAGCTGCCAATGTGCTGCAACGTACAACAACCGAAGAAACAATTTTCAATACGGTGGTCTTAACCGCTTTAGAAGCACAGATTATTGCAGATAAACGTGCTGAAGATATGAAAAGGAATTTATAGTTTTGAACGAATTGCGCATTAAAGATAAAGACAAAACGATTGTCGTCGGAGTCGGTTTAAAAACGGACGCCTTGACAGAAATAAAAGAAAATCTTTGTGAACTCGAAGAACTCGTGATCGCGGCCGGCGGCGACGTGGTTGGATCTACGGTTCAAGTTTTGCCAACCTGGAATCCAGGAACGCTCATTGGCAGCGGCAAAGTTCAAGAAATTAAAGATATGGTCCAAGAGTCTGGCGCGCAGGCCGTAGTGATCGACCATCAGCTGACTGGAATTCAAGCGCGAAATCTTCAAGAAGAAATTAAAGTTCGCGTCCTTGATCGGACGCAACTGATTTTAGATATATTCGCGCAACGAGCTCGGACTTACGAAGGAAAACTTCAAGTCGAATTAGCCCAGTTGCTCGATCAAATGCCCCGCATGATCGGAGCTTGGCAAGATTCCCTTTCACGTCAAGGTGGCGGAATCGGAACCCGCGGTCCTGGCGAATCGGCTTTAGAAAATGATCGCCGACGTGCTAAAGAAAAAATTTCGATTATTAAGAAAAAACTTGATGAAGTTTCACAACAACGAGCTCAGCATAGACAATCTCGCAAAAGAAATGAAATCCCCAGCTTTGCGCTGATCGGTTACACGAACTCTGGAAAAAGCTCTTTATTAAATCGACTGACAGGATCCCAAGTTGTTGCCAAGAACATGGTTTTCGCCACGCTTGATCCAACCACGCGAAAAGTGTTCCTCGATGATGGCCCCCCGGCGGTGGTGACAGATACTGTGGGATTCATTCGTAAATTACCCACACAACTCATCGAAGCGTTCAAGGCGACACTGGAAGAATCCGCAGAGGCAGATATCTTATTGCACGTCGTTGATCTTTCTTCTCCTAATATGGAGCGCCAAGTAGAAGTGGTCGAAGGTCTGATTAAAGAATTTAACTGGGAAGATAAAAAAATTCTTCACATTTTCAACAAATTCGACGTAGCACCGCCTGATCGACAATTCAGAATAAAACAGTTCCCGCGTATTTTCGTGAGCGCACTCACTGGACATGGTTTTGAGCAATTGAAAAGAATGATGGGCGAAATGATTAACGAGATGCAAACTCAAGTGGAAATGTACTTTTCACGAACTGATGAGTACAAGCTTTACGATCTCAGTCGTGAAGCCAAAATTATTCGCAAAGAAGCGGCCACGGAAGGAAC
>CALMPX010000484.1 GCA_937871355.1 uncultured Bdellovibrio sp. | reverse complement strand
TTATAGCTTTTGTATACATTTAGATGTTTATGAAAATAAGACAGCTGGCGGGTCATATTTTTAAAAGTGCTTTGATAATTTTTTCTAAATGATTCAATAACATCCTGTTTATATTCGGTGTTTTCGTCTAACCAATCTGGAACCATGTTGATAATAAGATGCGTCAGGTTGTAGCCTTCGTTATGAATTTTTTGGCTGAGTTCTTTTGTCAGTTCAAACTTGTGTTGGTCAAAACTTGTTACTAAAACGAACTCAGTCAAAGGAGAAACTAAAAGTCTCTGACAGCCATTAATAAGATCTCGCAAAGGCTTTTGCCAGTTTTGAATTTGATCAAAGAACGACTTTAATTCATTTAAAAACTCAGAACCAGTTAACATTTGTAAGATATCTAAAATTTTCATACTGCCTTGGTTAAGAACTTTTTTAAACAGAAAAGAGGCTTCTGTCGGCTGGCGAAACCAAGATGATATTTCATCGGAAAACAAAGTGGCAATTTTTTCCGGCGCCTTTAAAAAACCTAAAGTATGTTGAGCCGGTGGAGTATCTAAAATAACATAGTCATATTGAGCGGACTGAACTTGATCATAAAGATAAAATAAAGTCGTAAAATCCTGCGACTGAGATAATTTTGTTGAAAGCTGTTTAAATAATTTATTTTTAAGTAGAGATTGAGTCTCTTTTTCGGCTCCGGTTTTTTGCGAAGCTCTTTCGAGGAAATCAGTAAACACTTGTTTATGATTAATTGTTGAGGCAAAAAGCGAGCCTTTGCTTTTCGGCGTTGGTATTTTTTGAATTTTTCCATTGGGTATAAAATTCATGGCTTGTGCTAATCTTTGTGAAGGATCAATAGTGATCACCAAAACGCGGTGACCCTCCATGGCCTTTCCAAACCCAACCGAAGCGGCCGTGGTGGTTTTCCCGACTCCACCGGTTCCAATAAAGATAATGGTTTTTGTTTTTGCTTGAAATTCCATTAAGGAACCTCATGGATTTTAGAAATTTTTTCGACAACACTGAAAAAATCATTTTCAAAAATATGAGGAATAAATTCAATTGCCGCTTTCGTTTTTTTTAAATCTGCCAAGGCCTCAACCTGTTGATGGTGAATATTTTGAAAAAAGGCCCGCGTTTTTTCTGGCAGTTTTTTGAAGACAATATTTTCTGTATCGACAAACTTATTAAAAATAAAATGGGAAGAGAGGCCGATCTCAGAGAGAGACCGATGAAGCTCGACACATTCACGAATTGATAACTCGTCCGAATTTGTCACGATGTGAATATGCGAAAAATCAGGATCTTTAATCCATTGATCAATCGACTGACTCTGTGTAGCCATGGGTCCGAAAGAAAATATTTCAGCAAAAGCCTGAGGGGCTTGCATCAGATTCAGAAAATGGCCTGTCGAAAAAGCATCTATAAATATTTCATCGTAATTCATTTGAGGGCCATGATTGCGAGGGGTAGAGGTGGCTTTTCCCAAAATAGCTAGTTCTTCTAACCCGGGCGCAACATTAATGAGTGCCTTCGAAATAGCGTTATTTAAAAAGAGCTTACTCAGCGCAGAAGAGCGTAATAAACTTGAGGCGTATTCCTCTAGACAGCTATATGCATTCCAATGCGAGATCGTCAGATTTTTTGCTATTTTTTGCGGTTTAAGATTGTCTTTAAAAGTGCTGTCATCGGAAAGTTCAGTGAGCAATATATTCTGTTTACAGCGTCGGGCTTTCGACCATGCGTAGCCAGCAGAAACGACAGATTTTCCGACCCCACCCTTACCTGTAAAAAAATGTATTTTTTGCGTTGCCATTGCCTACAAATTGCCCTATTTTTCCCTCTATTATAACAGCTTATTATAAAATGAAAAAATATACAAAGGAGTATATGTGAAAGCTCAATTACAGACTGCTGACGGCTTACAAAGAAAAATGAATGTTGAAATTTCCCAAGCTGACGTGAAAAATGCATTTGAAAAAGTTTATCAAAGTATTCAACGCCAAGTTGAAATTAAAGGTTTCCGCAAAGGAAAGGCCCCTCTTGCAACAGTTAAATCGATGTATAAAGATCGTGTTATTGGCGATGTCGCTCAAGATCTTATTCAGGCGCACTACCCATTAGCAATTCAAGAGCAAAAAGTAGAACCTATCAGCTACCCTGAGTTTGAGTTTGAAGATCCAAAAGAAAATCAAGATTTCAAGTTTACGGCTATATTTGATATTCGTCCTGAAATTAAAATAAAAAAATGGGAAGGCCTAGAAGTTGAAAAAGAAAAATATGTTTTCAACGATGCACAATTTGAAAAATCGATAAATAATATTCGTCAATCTCGGTCTAAAACAGTCGACGTTTTAGAAGTTCGTCCAGCTCAACTAGGTGATATTGCTATTATTGATTTCGAAGGCTTTGTTGATGGTAAAGTCTTACCCGGCGGTACAGGCACAGATCATAATTTAGAATTAGGCGCTAAACAATTCATCGAAGGTTTTGAAGAAGGCATCGTTGGAATGAATGTGGGCGACACTAAAACAATTAGTTTAAAATTTCCAGATCCCTATCACTCAGCGGAATTGTCTGGAAAACCGGTTGAATTTAAAACAACATTAAAAGCATTAAAGAAAAAAGAAATGCCTGAACTTAATGATGAGTTGTTAGCAGAAATCGGTACGAAACAAACTGTCGAAGAATTCAAAGCGTCTTTGCGCAAAGACATCGACTCGACAGAACAAAAACGTATTGATCAAGCGTTTAAAAATCGTTTAGTTAAAAAATTAGTCACAGAAAATCCGGTTCAAGTTCCTGCTAGTTTATTAAAAGAACAAAAAGCGGCTCTCGTTGAAGATTTCAAAAAACGTATGACAGATCAAGGTATGCAAGAAGCTGACTTCGCCGATTACGTCCAAAAATGGGATGCCGATTTTGCTAAAACCGCCTCTGAAATGATTCAATCAAGCTTTTTGATCGACAAGTTAGCTATTGATCATAACTTAGCTGCGACTGAGGCTGATATGAATGCGAAATTTGAAGAGTACGCCACTCAAACCGGAATGGAAGTAGCTCGTATTCGTGAATGGTATGCTTCGGCAGACAAAGTTAGTCGCTTATCCTACTCAATCACAGAAGAAAAAGTGATTAATATGATCACGGCGAAAGCCAAAATTAAAGAAGTGGACGCGAAGCTTTTAAAAGAAGAGCAGAACTAATTTAATAGGTAGGCCGTTACTTTTTGCGTAACGGCGAATTAGATTTTAATTAAATTTTTTCAAAGTTTTCCAGGCCTTTAAATAAGAATAGGCCTGGTAAGCTTGATAGTCCGATTTAAATAGTTTCTCTGATTCTGATAAATCATTGTCTTTTTTGCTAGCTAAGTCTTTCCACCAGGCCATCGATTCTCGCGCCTCACGAGCCATAGATGCTTTTTCTTCAGCTTTTGTGGCTTTCTTTTTTTCATTTTCACTTTTTAAATGACCTGCAATATCTTTTTCGCGCTGCGATTTTTTATCTGTAATGGCTTTCGCGAATAAAGCGGAATCCACCTCTTCGATTTCAATATCCGGCTTGATGCCTTCGGATTGAATAGACACACCGCTGGGTGTGTAATAGCGAGCGACGGTGAGCTTTAAACCACTACCGTCTCCGAGTTTAATAACGGACTGAACGGAACCCTTGCCGAAGCTTCGTTCGCCGACGATCACCGCACGCTTGTTATCTTGTAAAGCTCCCGATACGATTTCGCTGGCACTGGCTGAGTATTCGTTAATAAGAACAACGATAGGAACCTCTGGATAGGGCGCCGTTTTCGTTGCCGATGAAATCTCTTTAGATTTTGGATCACGCCCGATGGTGCTGACGATCACGCCCTCTTTGATAAATAAATCACTGACTTTAATAGCTTGATCGAGCAAACCACCTGGATTTTTTCTTAAATCCATGAGAATGCCCTCCATTTTTTTACCTTTAGAATAATCCGCTAAGACTTTTTCTAACTCTTTAGAAGTCGATTCA
>CALMPX010000483.1 GCA_937871355.1 uncultured Bdellovibrio sp. | reverse complement strand
AGGTTCAGTTAAAGGTTTAGTGATTACTTCAAGTTTACCTAACGGTCGTGTACCTGATCAAAAACGTTTTGTTATCGCTGATAAAAAAGTGAAAGCGAATCGTCTCTATGTCTACGTTGATGGTGTTTTGCAAACCAGTGGGTATTCGATAATTGATGGAAAACAAATTGAATTTGCTAAAGCTCAAAAATCCAATGCCAAAATTAAAATTGTTTACCAATATGATTCAGTCAAAGATTCGATTTCGTTAACGCCAATCCACTTAGGTGTCGGTGCTGATAAAATTAATTTCTTAAAATTTACCATCAATGGTATTCCTGTTGACGATAAATACTATGAAACCATAGCGATTGATATGAATTTATCATCAGTGGTCTTAACGGACGACATTTTCGGTGCAGCAGATCCATTTAAAATCGCTGCGACCGGTGAGATGAATATTTCGATTAAAACTAAATAAAAATAGGAGTCGAAAGACTCCTATACGTTAAATTTAAAGAATAAAATATCACCGTCTCGAACAACATATTCTTTACCTTCTGACTTATATTTACCAGCTTCTTTAACGGCAGCTTCAGATTTAAATGCAAATAAATCTTCGCAGTGATAAGCTTCGGCGCGAATAAAACCTTTTTCGAAATCGGTATGGATCACGCCCGCCGCTTGGGGAGCTTTCATGCCCGCTTTGATGGTCCAAGCCCGAACTTCTTTTTCGCCCGCGGTGAAATAAGTGTATAAGCCTAAAAGTTTGTAAGCTTCGCGAATGAGACGATTTAATCCCGGTTCAGTGGCGTTCATGCTAGATAAAAATTCCGCTCTTTCTTCTGGTGGTAACTGAGCAATTTCAGCTTCCATAGCCGAGCAAATCATAATGGTATTATTGTTTTCCTCTTTGGCGCGTTTTTCAACGGAGCGAACCCAGTCATTTCCACCGGCGGCGAAATCAACATCAGATACGTTACACGCATACAATACAGGTTTACTGGTTAATAAATGCATATCTAAAGCAAACGGTGCTTCAAGGTCATTCAAGGACACAGAGCGAGCCGGTTTTCCTTCGCCGAGCGCTTTGTGAATTCTTTGTGTCACATCGAGTTCCATTTTAATTTTTGGATCAGCAGAACCTTTAGCTAATTTTTCAACGCGCTTTAATTTTTTTTCAGCGGTATCATAATCAGCTAACATCAATTCCGTATTTATAATTTCAATATCGCGAAGAGGATCAACGCTTCCGGCCACGTGAATAATATTGGGATCGTCAAAACAACGAACCACATGAACGATGGCATCTGTTTGTTTGATGTGACCTAAGAACTGATTTCCTAAGCCTTCGCCTTGGGATGCGCCTTTAACGATACCAGCGATGTCCACAAATTCCATGGTTGTTGGGACAACCGATTGGGGTTTTACAAAAGTGGTGATTTGATCCATGCGGGGATCGGGAACAGTGACCACACCCACATTAGGATCAATGGTGCAAAACGGGTAGTTGGCCGCTTCGGCTTTAGCTGATGTAAGTGCATTAAATAATGTTGATTTCCCTACGTTGGGTAGTCCAACAATTCCTACTTGTAAAGCCATATATAACCTCGTTTTAAAGATTAAAAATATAGTTTATGTGCTTACAGTTGTCCATTGAATTTGGTC
>CALMPX010000482.1 GCA_937871355.1 uncultured Bdellovibrio sp. | reverse complement strand
TTCGTTGTCAGCCATTGAAGAGAGGCGACGGCGCCGGGGCCTTTAACGCGAATTTCTCCCATATGAGAAACATCAAATAAACCCACATGATTGCGAGTTGAATTGTGTTCATCTTTTAAATTGGTGTACTGGATTGGCATGTTCCAACCGGCGAAATCCACCATGCGAGCATTTAATTTGACGTGTTCGTTATAGAGCGGTGTTTTTAATGATTCAGACATGGAACACAAGCTAGCATTAGCGCTTGAAAGGTGCCAGGCCTTTTTATTCTGCGGAATAAAAAGGCCTGGCACCTTTTGTCTGCCTTGCGGGGCATCACGTTTTATTCTATGCTCGAGTGATGAAAAAATCAGTTAAAAAGCCGACTATCCTTGATTTACGCCCAACTCAATTTGTTCTCGGTCAGAAAGAAGTTGAGTTTAAAACTTCGCGCATGAAAAAATTTAATGCAAAACAGATGAAAGACTACATTGATGATAACGTTATTCCGGTGGTCATCGGTCCCAAGAAGGAAATGTTTATTATTGATCACCATCACTTTGCTCGTTCGTGCTGGGAGCAGGGGATTGATTCCTATAAAATTAAAGTTTTAAAAGATCTCAGCGCGCTCAGTGAAAAAAAATTCTGGAATGTGATGATTGATAAAAAGTGGACATACTTGAATGATCAATTTGGATTTGGTCCGCATTCTCCGCAGGATCTTCCGCCGAACATTGCCTACATGGCTAATGATTTTTATCGTAGTTTAGCTTGGGCTCTTCGTAATGAAGGTTATATTGAAAAGAATTCTAAACCTTTTTTTGAATTTGAATGGGGCGCATTCTTTCGTTTAAATTTAGGCTTTGCTTTAAATCGCACAAATTTTAAAAAAGCTTTGGCTGTGGGTAAAAAGCTGGCTTTATCAAAACAGGCTCAAGGATTGCCAGGCTCTGTTTCTAAACGTTTAAAAATTTAATCTTTAGATAGTTGAGACAAAATATTTTGCACGTCAATATTTTTGGCGTGCTCTTTTTTAAAGTACAAATAAAAGTGAGCTTCCTTAAAGTAATCCGCTAACGACAAGCTGATCACTTTGTCTTTAGGAACATGGTTTTGCGGCAGAATGGACCAGCAGGCTTGTTGTTCGATTTTATCTGAGACCAAGCGCCAATCATCAGATATAAATTTCAAATTAAAATGGCTGAACGAAATTTTTTTAAGTGCATTCGGGTAGACTGAAGTTAAAGCCTTGTCATAGCTCCCGAAAGGTTGATCTTTAACCGTTTCAAACCACTGTGCAGCCGTCGTTATATTCTTGGCCCAGATTTTAGGAATCACCAGTCGCCATTCAGCGGCAAATAGTTTTTTGCGAAAGTAATTATAAGTGATGAAGTTTTCGCAAATAGTTTTTTGCGAAAGTAATTATAAGTGATGAAGTTTTC
>CALMPX010000481.1 GCA_937871355.1 uncultured Bdellovibrio sp. | reverse complement strand
AATTATCTTAGACATTTATTTTATTTTAGGGCAGGATGCTAGGTATGTCATCAATAACACGTTTTCTGCCGAAAAATCATCTCAGTTTTATCGTAGGCAAGCTGGTTCATTTACCATTACCGCGTTTTATTTGGATTCCGATCATTAAAATATTTTCAAAAATTTATAATATCAAGATTGAAGAGGCGGAAAAAACGATTTCAGAATACGAAAGTCTAGGTGATTTTTTTGTTCGTCGTTTGAAACCAGGTCTTCGTCCATTGGGATTGAGCTGGGCCGTGCATCCCGCTGATTCGGTCATCACACAATTAAGTTCTATTGAAAATGGGAATCTCATCCAAGCTAAGAATAAATTCTACAAAGCTCATGATTTTCTTCAGGATTCAGAAGCTTACAAGAAGTATAATCATGGATTTTTTGTAACATATTATTTATGTCCTACGGATTATCACCGCGTACATAGTCCCGTGGATGGAGTTATCACTAAGGTGACCCATATTCCTGGAATGCTGTGGCCTGTAAATAAATGGTCGACAGAAAACATCGAAGAGATGTTCTCGATCAATGAACGCGTTTGTGTTGAAATTAAAACAGATCGCGGTTTTGTGAATGCTGTTTTCGTCGGAGCCACAAACGTCGGTTATATCGAATTAAACTTTATGCCTGAGATTAAAGGGAATCATTTCAACGTATTTAAACCCTTAACCAAAGAGAACTTGAATATTCCCATCAAGCGAGGCGAAGAGCTAGGTCTATTCCGCATGGGATCGACGGTCGTGATGTTGTACCAAGACGGTGTTTTAACTAGCGATCAGGCGGCTGAGGTGAGAAAATTAAATCTCCAGTATAAAGACTTTCCGGTGAAAGTGAACTCTGATTTTTTTAACTAAGAAGGAACCCATGAGCCCAAGTTATTTGAATCTTGCCAAACAAAACTTTAAATTTTCCAGCGCCCATTTTCTTATTTTTGATAATCAACACGCCGAAATGCTTCATGGTCACAATTATCAAGTTGAAGTGGTTATTCATCCCAAAGCCGATTTTAATTTTGAACAACAAGGTTACTTTATTGATTTTGCGGATGTTAAACTAAAAGTAAAAAAACTATGTGATATCTGGGATGAACATATTCTACTTCCAGAGAAACACCCGGATATGAAATACAAAATGAGTCAGGATGGAAAAAATTATGACATCAATTTTCGTGATCGTTTTTACTCTTTTCCCAAAAGCGAAACGATTTGGTTGCCAATAACAAATACCAGCGTCGAACAGTTATCTAAGTTATTTGCGGAAAAATTAATGTCAGAATTCAAAGGTAGTCCGGTATCTAAAATTGTGGTTACAATCGAAGAGACTCGCGGGCAGTCAGCAACGACTGAAGTTTTGGCCTAAATCGTTTTTTTGGTTGGCTATCTGAGGTAGATAAGTAGCTGAAATGAGCTCGATTTTCATTAAGTTTTCAATTACATATTAATATTGTTTTAAGAGCATCTTTAAGCGAAAATAGCTCGTGGAATTTAATTTAAAAATCAATACGGATTACACTTTAAAACAAATGATCTCAAGTGACCCTCTCGTGATCGAAAGATTGCATGATTTGGGAATTTACGAAGGAATTTCTATTAAAGTTATAAACATTATCAGCTTCAATTCAGTTTATGTTCTTCAGCTGCATGATTCATTAGTGGCTTTAAATCAAGCGGAGATGTCATGTCTCAAGTTCTAAATGTAGCTCTAGTTGGATTTCCTAATTCGGGAAAAACGACTTTGTACAATTGGTTGACCGGTTCAAAATATAAAACGGTTAATTATCCGGGATCAACAGTTGAGTATTCAATAGGTCGTTTGGTCTCTCATTATAGAGATAAAGTTAAAAATGAGATTAACTTTATTGACACTCCTGGTATTTATTCTCTTCATCCGCAAACGGCCGATGAGCTTATCACTATTAACGTACTTAAAGACAAGAATTTGAAAACAAATCTTGTTCTACTTGCTATTGATATTACGCAAATATCGCGGCAGTTGCATCTGGTTAAACAATTAAAAGATTCAAGAACGCCATTTAAAATTGTTTTTACAATGACAGATATCTTAGCTCAAAATAAGCAAAAGATCGACATCGATCGACTTAAAGAAATTCTTCAAGTTGACATAATGAGCTTTGAAGGTATTTTGGGAAAGGGTTTAGACCAAATTGTTACAAGTTTAGAAGATGATCAGTTGACTCAATCTTCGACCAGAGAAGGTCAATTAGAAGCTTGGGATAAAAGTAAACAAATCGAAAACAATAAGTGGGTACAGGATACCCTCATTAAAATAAAGTACGAAAAATCGGATGCTCACATTCTTGCACCGACTATTGCCATTGACCGTTACTTGCTGCACCCTTTGTTTGGGTATATATTTTTCTTCTTAACGATGACCGTTTTATTTTCATCAATTTATTGGTTAGCCGCTCCATTTATGGATTTGATTGA
>CALMPX010000480.1 GCA_937871355.1 uncultured Bdellovibrio sp. | reverse complement strand
TTTTCATAAGGTCATCAAATTGTTGATTATTCTGGTTATAACCTTGTTCGTAGGATTGGGCACTAGTGAGTGCGCTTTTTAACTGAATATAATTATTTTTTAAAGTGTTTTTAACTTCGGCGATTGTGCCTTCAAGATCAAACTCTGCCGCGTGGATAAGGTCTTGTTCTGATTTTAGATTCGATCTTGTTCCGAATCCAATCGTTTTACTTATTGATATTGAAGCTCCCGGAGTGGTTGTCCCATTGAAAGTGGTGTTGACGCCGGCGCGAAGATCCGCACGGAAACCATACGCTTGTCCCTTGGTGGCTTTATGAGATAACTTCATGCATTCGATATTTAAGCGAGACGATAATATTTCAGGAGATTTTTCTAGACTAATACCGGAGGCCATCGAGGCATCAATTGGGATTGTGATATGCACTATGGTCTCGAGCAAAGAATCAAGATGGACTGGCACTTGATCATTAACGGCGAATTCGTAGTTTGACTCAGCGATTTCAAGTTTTGATTTTAATTCATCAATATTAATCTGAGCTGATTGGATGGCGTTGGCTAGAATAACTTTTTGCTCACTTGTTTTAATAAACGGTGAAAGGGCGTTCAATTTTTTAAGATTGTTTTCAGTAAATAATAAGCTTTCACGAATGTTGACAAGATTGATAAAGTAATTAGAGACAAGACCGGCAATCTGTCCATTGCTATTTTGCGACATCGCTGTAGTCGAATTATAAACAGCTTCTAATTTTTTATAATTACATTCTTGCGCTTTGACGCGGTAGTAATCAGACAGGCCATTGAATAAATTAAGACTTACGGAAGCGCTTCCTGATTGAACGATATTAGATTTGAAGTTTGTATCGGCATTGTATCCCACAGATACAGTTGGAGAAAACAAAGATATTTTGCTTGATTGCAATGATTGATAGGCTGATTGCAATCGCAAGTTGTTCGCCTGAGTTCGAGGGTTTTTAGCCAGTGCCGTTTGAATGGCTTGGGCCATAGAAACAGGCTGAGTTTGAGCTGATAGCGCCGGAGCTAATAAACTAAAAATAATAAGTAGTTGAGCCTTAAACATACCATCTCCTGGTTATGCTAAAGGTATGCAAAGTCAGGCCTCGTGGTGTGCTGTTTTATTTGAACTGAGAAACTGTTTAAATAAGATAAGTGTATATAGATTTGACAGAAAACAAAAGGTTAGACGTCGCGTTCGGTATTTTTTATTAAGCTGTATATTATGTTCTAAAATCAAGACCTCATTTTAGTATGATTTCTAATCCTGATTTTTCGTTAAAATTAGCATTAGATTTGCATTTTAATAGAGGTCTTCATTTCTTTTTGAGGTGCCGATTAACACTTAACAAAAAAAGAACTTCGTATTGATTAAACCCCACCTTGTAAGCGAGCGATGCGATCTTCCAATGAAGGATGTGTCGCCAGCGCCGACATAAAAGATTTACGACGATCAGAAATTTGCAATGTGGCGACGGGGCTTTTTTCAGCAGGTGCTGGAAGCATTTCATTTTGTAGTCGTTGTAACGCTTGGATCATTTTATCTTTTCCGCTGAGCGAGGCACTACCGGCATCAGCGCGAAATTCGCGACGACGAGAGAAGTAAGACACCACAAACATGCCTAAGAAGTTAAATAAAATATCAAATACGATGGTCGCGATAAATCGAACAATCGGTGCTTTTTTCTCGTCGACAACTTGGGATAAAGCAAAAGCGGCAATACGAGATAAGAACATACCAAAAGCATTCACGATTCCTTGAATAAGAACCATCGTCACCATATCACCATTGGCGATATGAGCCACTTCGTGGGCGAGAACGCCCTCAAGTTCATTGCGATTCATTCGATTTAAAATTCCCGAAGAGACCGCCACTAAAGAGTTTGATTTGCTCGGTCCCGTGGCGAAGGCGTTCATTTCATCGCCGTTGTAAATACCGACTTCGGGCATTTTCGGAAGACTGGCATGTTGAGCTAGGCGGTGAACAGTTTGAATCAGCCATTGCTCATCGGCAGAGGATAATGTATTTGGGTCGATAATTTGTACACCCATCATGGTTTTAGCCATAAATTTAGATAGCAATAATGAAATGAAAGCTCCGCCGAAGCCCCAAAGTAAGCAATAAATCATCAGGCTTGAGTAATTGATGCCATATTTGTTTAAGTAGGGTTGGATATTGAATACGCTCAGGATAATACTAATCGTAACCATCACTAAGGCGTTGATAACAATGATCAGACCAAAACGTTTAATAAAATTCATGTAAGTACCTCTTTAGGCCTTTATATTAGACCATTTTGCTTAAATTTAAAACGAAATTAGAAAAGTATATTTCGCACCTCATTAAGTGCCGTATTTCACTTAAAAAATGATACAATCTTCGCATCATGAACAAAGTAAAAAATACTGCAAAAAACACCGTTAAAAAAACTTCGTCAACTTCAAAGGTGGAGTCGTTTTCTGGTTTGTCAAAAAATATTTTAATTCAAATGTATAAACACATGGTTAAGTCGCGCGTACTCGAAGAGCGCTTGATTAAAATTTATCGCGCCGGAGAATCTTTTTTCTGGATCGGTGGTCCGGGCGAAGAGGCCTGGGGAGTTCCATTGGGTATGTTGGCGCAAAAAGGTCAAGGTCCCATGTATGATTATCTTCACCTTCATTATCGTTGTTCCCCGACTTTAATTGCCATGGGCTTAGATATGTTAACTTCCGTTCGTTTGATGATGAATCGGTCGACGGATCGATCAACCGGCGGAAGAAATTTTTCGAATCACTTTGTAATTCCTGAATGGAATATTGCTCCGGTGACATCACCACTTGAAGTTCAGTATCCCATTGCTTGTGGTACAGCTCATGTTCAAAAAAGAACAAAGGGTTCAAAGGCTATAACGATCGTCACTGGTGGCGATGCGGGAACAGCCGAAGGCGATTT
>CALMPX010000479.1 GCA_937871355.1 uncultured Bdellovibrio sp. | reverse complement strand
TATCGTAAACGAAACCTGATTGGTAGCCACTTGGTACCCATTCAAATTTTTGAATTGAACCCACTTTTTTAAAAACGGAATCTTCTTTTTGAATCGGCTGCAGGACAATTTTTTCAGATTCAACGACAGGCGCTGCAGGAGCCGCATTGGCGTCATCGCTTTTAGCGCAGGAAAAATTAAGAGCTGTTAATGAAATCAATAAAATTTGAGAGAGTAGGCTTGTTTTTTTAGTCATAATTGAGTTTTCAACACAAAACGCATCGAGGCAAATAAAAAGCGCCTCAATTTGAGTTGAAGCGCTTCATGTTATAATTTGTCATATTATAATTACAACTGAGCTGACATTATTTGTACATACGATCTTCGAATGCCGTTAATGAGGCCTTCGCGCCTTCACCCATAGCAATGATAATTTGTTTAAATGGCGTTGTCGTTACATCACCAGCGGCATAAATTCCTGGTACAGATGTTCGACCTTTTGTGTCGACAACGATTTCACCAAATTTATTGAGCTCAAGTGTTTCTTTTAAAAACCCGCTGTTCGGCAACAGTCCAATTTGAACAAAGATACCTTCCAGTTCGATTTGCTTATCCGTATTCGAAGTACGATCTTCGTATTCTAAAGCCGTTACTTTTTTTCCATCGCCGATGACCATTTTTGTGCGAGCATTCGTAATGATTTTAGCATTCGGAATTGATCTTAATTTATCCACTAAAACTTTATCGGCTTTGAGCTGATCGTTGTATTCAAATAATGTGACTTCACTGACAATACCTGACAAATCGATGGCCGCTTCAACGCCGGAATTCCCTCCGCCCACGACAGCGACGCGTTTATTTTTATAAAATGGCCCGTCGCAGTGCGGACAGTAGGCGACGCCAAGACCTAAATAGTCTTTCTCCCCAGGGATGTTCAGCTCTCGCCACTTAGCACCTGTGGCAATGATGATGGACTTACCCACAAGCTTTTCCCCACTTTGAAGGAAAATTTCTTTCGTGGCTTTATCAATATGTGAAACACGACGGTGTTCTAATATTTTAACCGGGTATTGAGATACGTGTTTATTTAAATCGGCCGACAACTGCGGACCTTCAGTGTAAATAACTGAAATCAAGTTCTCGATCCCTTTGGTATCTTGCACCTGCCCTCCGAATTTTTCGGCGATCATGACTGTCGATAAACCTTTGCGCGCGCTATAAATAGCCGCTGATGCGCCGGCCGGGCCGCCTCCGACGACGACCACATCAAATTCACCCAGATCTTTGACTTCGGCTTTTTGACTTTGAGACTCATCGATACCAAAATGCTTCTCTAGTTTTTCCATGAGATCCATAAAACTGATTTTTCCAGAGTGTACGAGTTTCCCATTACTGATGACGCTAGGAACGCCCTGAATATTTAATTTTTCAATTTCGTCTTGTGTATAGGCGCCGTCGATCATTTGATGAGTGAAACTTCCGTGCATAACAGCCATCTGATTTAGAGCTTGCACCACATCAGGACAATTTTCACAGGTCAGAGAAATATACGTTTTTAAATGAATAGGTCCCTTAATGTTTTGGATACGAGAAATAATTCCTTCGTCGGGGAATTTACCTTTTCCATCGGCATTTAAGATGGCAATAATAAGCGATGAAAATTCATGGCCGTTGGGAATTCCTTTGAAACTGATCCCAGTTTCTTTGGTATTATTTTTTTGAAAATAATTTTGTGAATGAATTTCAAATTCCGGAGAATCTGACGTCTTACCTTCAAAAGGCTTAATGATAATTTTATTCGACGTCGAACCGATGTCATTCAACATACTTAAAAGATCAGATTGATCCGCATGCTTTGAATCATAATAGAGTATTTCCACTGTATCTGATAGCTGCTCGAACACCGACGAGAGTTGTACTTTTAAATCTTGATCTAACATAAAGGCTCCTTTTTAAAAAAATGGCGCCGCCTTTTTCAGACGCCGCCAAAAAATAACTGTAAGAATTAAATTTAATTTATCAAGGCGCCTAGGCCGACAGCGTACTGAAAGTACGCCAAGGCCGTAGCAACGCCGAGAAATTAAATTTTTAGATTTTTCCGACTAGGTTTAAACCTGGTTTGAGAGTACTTGCACCTGGTTTCCATTTAGCAGGACAAACTTCGCCTGGATTCGTCGCGATAAATTGCGCGGCTTGAACTTTTCTTAGTAATTCATCGGCATTGCGACCGATTCCGTTATCTTGAACTTCAGCGATTTTAATCACGCCTTCTGGATTAACAACAAATGTTCCACGGTAAGCTAAACCCGCTTCTTCGATATGAACACCAAAAGCACGTGATAAGTGACCTGTTGGATCAGCTAACATGGGGTAATTGATTTTTTTAATTGTTTCAGAAGCATCATGCCATGCTTTATGAGTGAAGTGAGTATCTGTAGACACCGAATAAACTTCGACGCCCATTTTTTGGAATTCAGGATATTTATCAGCCATATCGCCTAATTCTGTCGGACAAACGAACGTAAAGTCAGCGGGGTAAAAGAAAAATACAGACCATTTTCCTTTTAAGTCAGCGTTGGTAACCGTTTTGAAAGCATCTTTGTGATAAGCTTCTACTTTGAAATCGACGATTTTTGTATTGATGATTGTTTGCATTTTTGTCTCCTTTGACATTAATTTCTATGTGAGTACCTGTTATAAATCCTTATCTATAAACATACAATCATCCTATCGTAGGGTTTTAGTATTTAATAAATATTATTGATATAATATTTATTAATATAGATAATATCTATATTAGGGAGAAATGCCTGAATGCCCAGGTAACCCATCAGAATAATTCACCTAATTCACTGCCACTTGCCAAGATTGGAGACAAAGTTGAAATATTAAAAAATAACAAGCTGCAGTGATGCCAAAAGATAAACTGGGAATACGTCCAGTTTTCTATTTATAATGACGACTTACTTAAAATGAATTCAACAAAACAACACTTAAGGAGCTTCCATGAAAATGATTCTTGTCTTGGCTACAATTTTAACGGCTACTGTTTCTTTTGCTCAAAAAACAAAGGCTGTTACCCACACAGTGACAACTCAAACAACAGCGGCGACAACTTACGCGAATTCAGAACAAAACGAATTAACAGTCAACGCCGGCTTTGTATCTGGCGCAGTAAACTTAGGTGCGACGTTCGCTCAAATGCAAGGTTCAACGGGACTTGGTGGTTATTTCCAATTCCAAACTGAAAAAACGAGCGCAGCCATTAATCAAGTTATTGCTTTAGGTGCTCTTTATAAAATTAACTTCGTTGAAACATCTAAAGCCGTTTTCTATGCAGCTCCCGGAGCTGGTTTAGCCATGGTTAAAGTCCCAAGCAAAACAAGCACTGGAACTGATGACAAAACTGTTCTCGGACCAAGTTTAAAAATCGGTGCACTTGTTAAATTATCTCCAACTTTTTCTATGGGCATTGAGCGCGGTATTGTAGCAAACTGGTTTGAAGAAAGTGCCCCTGCTACTCTTGAAGTGACCACGTTAGCGATGACTTTCTTGCTTTAATTTAAATAGCACTTATTTAACCGACAGACTTAAAATCAAAAAAACACTTAAGTCTGTCAGCTATAAAAATATTGGAGAATTTTTAGTGAAAAAAATAATTAAAATAGGTTTAATTCTGATCATCGCTGGCGCCGTTTTATATCTTGCTGGTATGCTATTGGAAAATTATGCCAACAACATGGTGGCAACACCTAAGGTCACTCCGACCGATCCTCAACCTACTTTGGAAAAATAAAATTCTTCGAGGTTGCGATTTGATTGTAACCTATTTTTTGATAAATCCCATTCGACGTGGGGTTAGTAGCATCCGTATATAGCATACAAAACTTTTTGCCGGAATCGAGCATTCGTTGACTGGTTTGCGCCACCAAAGCTGAGGCATAACCTTTTTTACGATGCTCTTTTGGTGTATAGACAAAAGATATGGCAATTCCATTTCGAGTCGAACGCATAGCCATATCTAAAGCCACAGGAATTCCCGCTTCGTTGATCCACACAAAAAGTTCCTGCTTTTCAATTTTAGTGGTTATAATTTTTTTTGCATTTTCCAAAGTACTGGGCTCGTGAGGAATTGCTTCGTCGATAAATTTCATAAGCCACGTAGCACCTAAATCAATATGTTCAGACTTAGCGACGATCATATGACCTTCAACAGCTCTTGGCAGAATAACTTGATCCAATTGATAAATCTTTTGATCCGTTGCGATTTTATAAGGTGTACTATAAATCTGAGAATAAATCCGCGCAAAGGCCTCTGCCGAATGAGACGGACCGACCACTCCAGGCGCAGTTATGTTCTGTTTATGAAGTAGCATAGCTAAACTTTGTAACATAGCTGCTGGCATTGCTGATATAATTATATTTTTTTCCGTTACAACGGTGGCACCGAAAACTCCTTGCTGATCGTCGAGCCAAAAATATCTATATGTATCCTCAGCGTTCAAAACTTTGGCTTTCATTTCAGCTAAGCCGAGCATCAGGCCATATTCGGCTTCTTTTTTATATAAAATGTCTTC
>CALMPX010000478.1 GCA_937871355.1 uncultured Bdellovibrio sp. | reverse complement strand
GATAAAGAATCGAGTTCGTCCAGCTTGTCGGTGGAACCGTGACTAAATTATTAAATCCTTTGATCGATTCAATGTAACGATTACGAGCAACTGTGATTCTATTTTCTGTTCCCTCGAGTTGAGCTTGAAGATCACGGAAACCTGCATCAGCTTTTAATTGCGGGTAGTTTTCTGTAATCATCATTAATTTACCCAAAGCTGAAGAAAGCTGTCCTTGAGCTTGTTGGTATTTTAATAATTGTTCTGGCGTCGCCTTCGATGGATCGATCGTCATTTGAGTCGCTTTGGCACGAGCTTCAACGACACCGGTGAGTGTTTCTTTTTCATGTTTGGCATAGCCTTGAACAACGTTCACTAAATTGGGAACCAAATCCATACGACGTTTATATTGATTTGTGACTTCAGCTAAAGTGGCATCCACTTCATTTTTCTGAGTTGGAATACTTTGCATTCCGCAACCTGTAAGAAAAAGTGCCGTTGTTAATAATAGGGACATCATAACTTGTTTCATATATTAAATTCTCCTTGAGTGAGTTTGATCATATTAAACTTCATAATGACCTACAATGAAAACCATGCTACTTTTACATTGTGCAACACTTAGACAACCCCGTAAGCATTAAGTTCGATTCCACACCCTATTTTGTGGTGTTTTTTAAGCCTGCAGGTATGCGCATAAAAAAGTTGTCAGAAAAACAACTGGGTTTACTTGACGTTCTTCAAAAGAAACTCAATTTGGCACTATTCCCCGTTTACGAAATGGCACCAGAAGCTGCGGGACTGCTGCTTCTGGCGAAGTCTCCAGACATCGCTCAAAAACTAAAAGTGCAGTTCACAGAACTTCCAGCTTCGCACATCTCTGAACTTAAATTTAATTTCGAAAATCATGATTATCATTTTAAATCTGAAAATTCGTTCAGTTCAAAGAACAAAAGATCTGAACTGACCGGATTACTTCAAAACGCCTGGAACTCACTGAACAACATGTATCATCTCGACGCAAATGATTGTTACCGCTTGATCCATGATTTGAAATCAGAAATCCAGGCCGATGTCTACGGCGATGTTATTTGGATTTATTGGTATCGTGAAACTGCTCCCAATGAAACGGAACGAAAAGAAGTTTATGATTTTGCAACGTCTATTAAAAAAACATCGTGCATTCGACATATGGTGAACCGGGGTTACGGTGTCGGCGGTCAAGAAACAGAAAAATTATTTTCCGCTACGAACGCGCCTACAGAATGGATCGCAACGGAAAATAATCCTCCGTACAAAGTACTTTATAAATTAAAACAAAACGCGGGATTTTCCCCGGGATTATTTTTAGATCAGCGAGAAAATCGCACTTGGGTTTATCAGAACTCTGAAAATAAAAAAGTTTTAAACTTATTTAGCTACACCTCTGGTTTTTCAGTCGCAGCCGCTGCTGGTGGCGCGACGCAAGTGACAACCGTTGATGCCAGCCCTTCTTTTTTGGAATGGAGCAAAGATAATTTCAAATTAAATGATTTGAATCCAGAAATTCATGAATTTTTCGCCCAGGATACTTTATTATTCTTGAGCGGTTCACTCAAACGCAGTCGAAAATGGGACCTGATCATCTGTGACCCCCCGTCTTTCGGCCGAACGAAGACCACAGTATGGAAAATTGAAAAAGATTTGCCGGAACTTGCAAGCGCCATGTGGAAGTGCCTTCATGTGAATGGTACGATTCTTTTTACCTGCAACTATGAAAAATGGAATCTCGATGACGTGATCAAAAGCTTCACGTCGAAACTAAAAAAAGAAGCCTTCAAGATCGAAGCCTTGCCGGCTCCCGGGTTTGATTTAGAATTGCCTGACGTCTTTGCCAATTTAACCAAAGGCTTCATCCTCAGAAAATTAAAAAATTAGATAATAAAGGTAGGCCGTTACTTTTTGGAAAGCAGTGTGTCTAAGATGCTTTGCGTGACACGGAGCTTTCCAAAAAGTAACGGCCTACCTATTATTTAAGTTTGTTTAATATG
>CALMPX010000477.1 GCA_937871355.1 uncultured Bdellovibrio sp. | reverse complement strand
CATTTAAAATTGTAACTGAAAAAAATAAAACTACAAAATAGTTAGAATAAATTTAATACAAGTCGAATCAAAATAAAAAACCCAACATTTCTGTTGGGTTTTTTTGTTTCTTAAATAAATTAAGAGCAGATCTTTTTGTTTCTAAAATTAGAAACCGAAAGAAGCTGATGGTAATTTGATGAAAGCAACTAAGAACGCCAAGATAACTAAAGACTCGATAAGAGCTAAAGCTAAGATGAACGGTGTGAACATTTTCTCTTGAGCTGCAGGATTACGAGCGATTCCTTCTAAGGCTGCAGAAGATGCTTTACCTTGAGCCATAGTTCCGCCGAATACCGCTAAACCAATTGCGATTGCTGCTGCAATTGCAACTAAACCGCTGTGCGGACCTGCTGCTGCAGCTGTTAATACGGCTTGTTTTGCTGCTTTAGCTGCTTCTTCTGCATCTTGTGCAAACGCGCCTAAAGAGGCGATTGTTGTTAATGCAAATAAAATTGCTTTTTTCATATGAGACTCCTTTGTCTTTTGTGTGTGATATTTCTAGTGATCGCTAGCTGTCGCAAGAGCTATATAGACCATAGATAATAAAGTAAATACAAACGCCTGAATGGTAGAAACCAACATACCCATTAAATAAAATGGAATAGCTGGGCCCACGGGAAATAAACCTAAGAATACGGCTAATACCGTATGATCACCCGTCATGACGTTGGCCAAACGTAGACCTAAAGTAAGAGGACGTAAAATGTGAGATAATAATTCAATCACTAACATTAAAGGAGCCAATATAGGAACAGGTCCCAAGAAATGTTTTAAATACCCAAGGCCTCCATATTTAATTCCAATGAAGTTGTAGGCAAGAAAAGAAAAAATACCTAATGCAAAAGTTGTGTTGAAATTTTCAGTTGCTGGAACCATTCCCGGAATTAATCCAAGAAAGTTATTAAATAAAACGAAAACAAAAATAGCCGTAAAATACGGAGCAAAAGGGCGACCATGATGACCGATAACTTGATCAGCTAATTTTCCAATACCTTCTGTTAACAATTCAAAAATACCGCGAACAGAAAATGAACTGGCAGGAACAACAGCCGCATCACCAGATCCCAAAGCCACGCGAGCACGGATTCCAATTAAAATTAAAACAATCGATGCTATCGCTAATGTAGCAACGTGCGAATAATGATGCCCAACACCTGGAATTAATTGCGACCATGTAAAATGCATGAGAGTACCTCTTTACGGATTTTTTCTATCTTTATAAATCAGTAAACTAAGTACTATAATAATTAAAAATGCGCAAATACCTATTGTAATACCTATAGGATTCATCCAAGGCTGCCTACCTGCCCAATAAATAGAAAGTCCTATAATCGGGTATTTGATCAAAGCGATCAAACCTGCAAGTCCTGCTTTTTGACGAAGAATAATGAATTTCCACATTAAAGCCAAACCAACATAGTTAGCTAACAACAACATAGAACTAAAAAGAAAGCTGATGGCCATTGAGGAGTTAAAATAAACGCCAAGAATAAAAAATATGATGGCGTTAGCCAAAAACATCGTTATGGCTGATTTTTTAATCATTTTTTTCCGACGAATCTAAATCTTTACTCGATTTTTCTAAAGACTTCAGCTTTAAAACTAAACTCGTAATCCAAAGTGCAAAAGCCAATATAATTCCAAAGGCTTTCGTATAATCAGGCCAGCCTTTTCCCACTAAATATTCACCAAGATAGATAAAAAATAGGATCAGAGCGACTAACTCGAACCCTATGGAAGCAAATATTAAGTACTTGTTTTTTTTCATATTTATTTAAACTAAAGCGGCGAATTAGTGAATTTCTTCGCCGGCTTTTTCTTCGTCATCAACAACCGCAAGGCTACAAACAAATTCTTGTTTTTCATCTAAATTAATGAGACGAACCCCTTGAGTATTGCGGCCTAGAACCGAGATATCCGTAATTTTCATACGAATAACTTGTCCCTGATCTGTTGATAAAATAAGCTCTTGAGTCGGCTTAACTTTCGTTGTTCCGATCACGTTACCGACTTTATCCGTCGTTTTTTGTGTAATAATTCCAACCCCACCACGGCTTTGAACACGGTATTCAATTGGTTCAGAACGTTTTCCGTAACCTTTGCCAGTGACCATAAGGATGGTATCTTTGGTGTCTTTCTCAAGAACTTCCATACCGATCACGCTATCTTCTTTTGATAATGTAATACCTTTTACTCCGCGAGCAGAACGTCCCATGCCACGCACATCATCTTCGTTGAAACGAATCGACATACCTTCTTTAGTGGCGATGAAGATGTCAGATGTTCCATCAGAAATTTTTGCAGATACCAGTTGATCGTCTAGATCAGTCGTTAAAGCAATAATTCCGGCTTGGCGTGGATTATTGAAAGCATCTAAAGATGTTTTCTTTATAATCCCTTTTTCTGTTAACATCACAACGTATCTGTTTTCTGTGAATTCATCCACCGGAAGAATTGCGCGAACTTTTTCGCCAGCAGCTAATTGAACCACGTTGGCAATCGCTTTACCTTTTGAAGTACGGCTTCCTAGTGGAAGACGATGTACTTTACACCAGTAAACTTTACCTTTATCCGTGAACACTAATAACATTGTTTTCGTGCTGGCAGTGAATAGATCGGTCACGTAATCCTCTTCACGAGTTTCCATGCCTTTTAATCCCTTGCCACCACGTTTTTGCACCCGATATTCTTCAGTCGAGATACGCTTGATGTAACCAGTATTTGTTACTGTTACGACCATTGGTTCGTCTGCAATTAAATCTTCGTCTTCGATATCTGTTAAATCTCCCGTGATTTCTGTACGACGAGGATTTGAATAACGTTTTTTGATATCTTCTAATTCATCTACGATAATTTTATAAATTTCATTTACGTCAGCTAATACAAAACGTAACCAATCGATTTGTTTTGTTAAAGCCGCTAATTCATCAACGATTTTTTGAATTTCTAATCCAGTTAAACGTTGTAAACGCATTTCTAAAATAGCAACAGCTTGTCTTTCGCTGAATTGGAACTGCGCCATTAAAGCCTCACGAGCCACATCGGCCGCCTTTGAAGCTTTGATCGTCGCAATCACTGCATCGATATTATCTAAAGCTTTTTTCAAGCCTTCTAAAATATGGGCGCGTTCTAAAGCTTTCTTTAATTCAAAGATACAACGTTTTGTGACAACATCACGACGGTGATCGATGAATGCTTGTAACATTTGTTTTAATTCAAATACCACCGGTTGGTTTTTCGCATCCAGCGCTAACATGATGATACCGAAAGAAACTTGGAGCTGAGTAAATTTCAACAAACGATTTAAAATAACAGACGCATTTTCGCCACGTTTTAACACAATCACAACGCGCATACCTTCACGCGAAGATTCGTCACGAATATCTGAAATACCTTCAACTGTTTTTTCTTTGACGAGGTCCGCAATACTTTCAACAAGTTTTGCTTTATTCACTTGATACGGAAGTTCAGTGATAATGATTTCTTCATGATCTTTTTTCGTTTCGATATCCGTTTTTGCTTTAATGGTTAAAATCCCACGACCTTTCTTATAGGCTTGAAGGATTCCTGATTTGCCGGCGATTTGCCCGGCTGTAGGAAAATCTGGTCCGGGAATTCTTTCAATGATTTCATCTACCGAACAGTCTGGATTTTTAATGAGATGAACACAGCCATCGATGACTTCGCCTAAATTATGCGGAGGAATATTAGTCGCCATA
>CALMPX010000476.1 GCA_937871355.1 uncultured Bdellovibrio sp. | reverse complement strand
AAATCTTTACAAAAATAAAAAATATTTTTTTCATAAGCGAAGACTACAAAAGACCTCGACCTTAATCAACCTCAAATCATTTTTAATGTAACTAATATTGTTACCTTGACGAATCTCTATTAGACCTCACATTACCCCCAAGAAGATAGGAGCACACCATGTCAATGCCCGTTGGAGCTATTCCCGTTTTACCGTTAAAAAATACCGTTATCTATCCTAGCGTCACACAGAACCTCCGTGTCGGACGTGATAAAAGCATTAGGACTGTCGATATGGCTGGTCTTAAAAATAATTGGATATTAACTGTTGCACAAAAACATCCTGATCAATCAGTTGAAAAAATTGATGATTTACACGACATCGGAACGCTTTGTAAAATTGAATCCATTAAAGGTACACCGGAAACAGGCTATTTCATCGTGGTGCGGGGTTATTACCGCATGAAAATCACTTCCTATAAAGCAGAGAGCGAAATTTTTGAAGCCTACACAGAACGTTTAGATGATGTGGTTAATATTGATGAGGCCACTCAATCGGCTTTGCTTTCCAGTTTACGCGAAGTATCTCAATCTGTTTTGCGTTTGTTGCCTGGAAGCACAGATCAGATTCAAGAACTTATTTTAGGTATTGAAGATGTATCGTTATTATCTCATTTAGCAGCGGCCAACTCAGAAATTGCTTTATTCGAAAAACAAAAAATACTTGAAATGATTAATTTAAAAGATCGTGTGATGTATTTACTTAATCTCCTTCAACAATATAAAGGCACTTTGGAAGTTCAACAGGATATTCGTAGTAAACTTCATAGTAAATTAGGCCAAACACAGCGCGAACACATTTTGCGCGAGCAAATGAAAACAATTAAAGAAGAATTAGGTGATGATGAAGATATTTCGGTGACTGATGATTACCAAAATAAAATCAACGCTCTGAATTTACCCAAAGAAGCTTTAGAATTAGCGCAACAGCAACTTAAAAAATTACAAAATTCAAATACACAGTCACCTGAGTATCAAATGATTCGCTCACATCTTGATTTGATTACAGCTTTACCGTGGAGCAAATCATCGGAATATAAAGATTTCGATATCTTAGAAGCTGAAAAAACTTTAGATGCAGATCATTATGGCTTGGCGAAAATTAAAAAAAGAATCTTACAACATTTATCGGTACTTAAACTTAAAAAAGATAAACGCGGATCGATCATCTTATTTATCGGCCCCCCTGGAGTTGGTAAAACGTCTTTAGGCCAAAGCATCGCGAAAGTTTTAGGGAAAAAATACCAACGCATTAGTTTAGGCGGCTTAAGAGATGAATCGGAACTTCGCGGCCATCGTCGTACTTATATCGGTGCTTTGCCTGGTCGAATTATTTCTTCCCTCAAAAAAGCTGGTGAAAACGACCCGGTGTTTGTGCTGGATGAAATTGACAAAATGTCTCGCAGTTACTCAGGAGATCCGGCTTCAGCTATGCTTGAAATTTTAGATCCTGAACAAAATACGACTTTCGCAGATCATTACTTAGATACACCTTTTGATTTATCTAAAGTATTTTTTATTGCCACGGCCAATAGTTTGGAAGGCATCCCAGGTCCGTTACTGGATCGCATGGAAGTGATTGATCTTTCTGGTTATACCACATCAGAAAAATTTCATATCGCGAAAACCCACTTGTTACCGAAGCAATTATCAGAACACGGCATTGAAACAGCGCAAATTCAAATGAGCGATGAAGTCATTCTTCGAGTTATTTCGCATTACACACGCGAAGCTGGTGTACGTGAACTCCAAAGAAAAATGGCGCAAATTTGCAGATACGCCTCTGAAAAAATTATCCGCGGAGAAAAAACCATCACCGTTGATCTAAATGCACTCGAAGATATCTTTGGACAGGAACGTTATCCCAATGAAGTCACAGACGTTGTTGCAACCCCAGGTGTTGTGACAGGCCTGGCTTGGACACCCGTCGGTGGAGATATTTTATTTATCGAAACGGCTTTGGTTCCAGGAAAAGGGGACATGATTATTACCGGTCAACTCGGTGATGTTATGAAGGAATCAGCTCAAATTGCTAAATCTTTGATTAAAGCACGGATGGCAATCTTGGCTCCGACTTTTGATTTCAGTAAATTTGATATCCATTTGCATGTGCCGTCAGGATCAACTCCTAAAGATGGTCCATCAGCTGGTATCACTTTATTAAGCTCATTAGCCTCATTAGTTTCACGTCGCGCCGTGAATCCTAAGATGGCCATGACCGGAGAAATCACCTTACGCGGCAAGGTCACGCCTGTTGGTGGAATTAAAGAAAAAGTGATCGCCGCTCATCGAGCCGGCGTAACTGAAATTATTATGTGTAACAAAAATGAGAAGGATTTGAAGGATGTTCCACCAGAAGTCACATCACAAATTAAGTTCCATTTTGTTGAGAATATAAATCAAGTTTTATCTATTGCTTTAGGTGTCGATCTATTTCAATGGGATGAAGAAAGTTTATATAGCCAAAATAATTTAATTCCCTATAATAGTGGTCACTCACAAACATAATTTTAAGGTAGGCCGTTACTTTTTGGAAAGCGACGTGTCGCAAAAAGTAACGGCCTACCTTTTAAAGGAATATATATGGTTAAAATCGACGCCACTTATCAGGGACAAAAACATTGCTTAGCCGTTCATGAACCTTCTGGCTCTCAATTAGAAACAGATGCACCAAAAGACAATCAAGGGCTGGGCGAAAAATTTTCACCGACTGATTTAGTGGCGACGGCTTTAGGAACATGTATCTTAACCACTATTGCTATCGTCGTTGAACGCGATAATATAGATATTAAAGGGGCTACTATTTCTGTAGAAAAAGTTATGGGAGACAAACCCCGTAAGATCGCCTCACTCAAAACCACTATTCATATGCCAAAAAGCATCCCCGAAGATTACCGACGCAAAGTCGAACACACGGCCAACGCCTGTCCTGTGAAAAAATCCCTAGCCTCAGATATTGAGACACCGGTCGAAATTATCTATGATTTATAGTTTTTAAAACCACGAACAAAGTCACCCTGTCTAACTCTGAGACACTTTTAAGCTCTTAAATCGAATTAAACCGCCTGTTACAAGGTACAACATTCGCAAATACTTCATTTGAACAAATCAAAAGTATGGATTCCCCATGCCTTGGATTTATAAAATATTGGAGAATATATGCGTCGCCATTTAACTGTCTCGAAAACAATTACGGTCAGTGCATTATCGTTATTAATCGGGTTCAATTCGAACGCCCAATTTAAAGCCCCGCCTTTAACTCCAGCGACGTTTACTCAATACAAAACGTTATCGACTTTACAAAAAATATTGTTGAAAAAAACCATACTCGTTTACATAACATCGATTCTGAAAAGTCCACTCGATACAATAAAAACAAAATCTATTGAAGCTGAAAATATTCTTGATCTCTCACAAAAAAATACAACAACTGAAGAAAAAGAACTTTTGACGGCCTTAGCTAAACTTTCAGATGAGGGCTCATTGTCTTCAACCATCGATCAAATCATCGAGCAGCTTAAAACTGAAAATGCTATGGTTAAACAACGAATTCAAGAAGTAACTCCAAGCGAACTGGCTTACGCAAAAGGTATGCTGATCTCTTCAGTTGAAGGAACTTTACGACTTCGTGGATTAACAGCGGATTCAAAAAGTAATGAATATTTAGAGTGGTCAGTCTTATCAAATAAAATGATTGAAAAAATAAATGCGGATCAAATCAATCCTGATATCCTTTCATTATCAAAAAGTTCATGGGTCAACACCCGCGCCGTGGAAATTTTGGTCAATGGCCCTGCTTCATTTGCTAAACGTGAAATGATTATGAATGCGGCCAGTGAGTCGATCAATATTCTAACGTGGTCAATTTATGATGACCTGACTGGTGCAGAGTCTGTCGATTTATTAATCGGACGAAAAAAACAAAATCCAAATTTAAAAATTCGAGTCATCGTTGATGGTCAAGTCGCAGCAACTTCAGGTCACGGTGATCAAGTTAAACGTCTCGAAGATTCTGGCATCGAAGTGATTCGTTGGTTCAGTAAAACAAAACCATTTGCCGGACAACATCGTAAAATGATCGTTGTCGATAATAAACAAATGATAGCTGGTGGTCTTAACATGGGTGATGTTTACAGTCATAAAAATCCAGATTTAAAAATTGCTCGTTGGAGAGACACTGATATCTATGTCGATGGAAGTGGGGCTGCTGAAGGCAACAGATTGTTTGCTCAAATTTGGAATGAACAAGTGACTTTAAGAAAGCTACCTCTCGCAAAAATAAATGCACCCCTTGCTATAAAATCAACTGCTGACGAAAAAGTACAAATCAGCGTTATAAATCACGACGTCGAGAAATCGACACAAGGGTCAACAGTCATGTTAACAATCCTTAAAGCCATTCGTACGGCGAAAACACAAATTGATATCGAAAATGCTTATATCATTTTATTCCCAGCACTTAAGAGCGAATTAAAAAAAGCCATCGATGAACGTCATGTTAAAGTTCGTGTTTTCACAAATTCAAGCGAAAGCGTTGATGAACCTATCGTCAGTGTACCTATTTTAAGAAGTGTTTCTGAATTTGCCGATATAGGTGCGGAAGTTTATGTTAAAAAAGGAGCGACTCTTCACTCTAAGCTCGTCGTTGTTGATAGCCAATTCACTATGATCATGAGCTATAATCTTCATCCCCGCTCTGAACGAGTCGAAGGGGAAATGGCCATTGCCATCAAAGATACAGCCTTTGCCTCGCAGGTCCATGATGTTTTCACTCAAGACACGACCGAAGACAAAGCCTACCGCATACGCTCCTCATTAGATGTTAAAATGCCCAGTAGTCCAGCGAGTATTCCGACTTTAAGACTTTTCTTCGATATGCTCTAATTTTTTAATCGATTTTTTTAACCGCTTAAACACCCCCTACTGTCTTACCAGCAGGGGGATTTATGCAAAAATCTTTAATAAAAATAATTCTGACTTCAGTCACATTAATCTCTTTACTCAGCTGTCAACCAGCCAGCGTCAGCTATATCGACCCAAACAAAACAAATAAAACCCAAAGTGCACAAGAAAATGCATGCACAATCAAGCGCGTCTCAGGCACAGAAGTCCGAATAACTTGTCCTGATGGAACTAGCGAAGTGGTCAAAGATGGAGTTAACGGCGTCGATGGCATAAACGGAACCAATGGAACTAACGGAGTTAACGGCGCCGATGGCATAAACGGAACCAATGGAACTAACGGAGCTAATGGGGCCGATGGCAAAGGCGTCGAAGTTATTGATCCTTGTGGAGCCGAATCTCAAATAGGATTCGATGAGATTCTCCTTCGCCTACCAGATCGCACCATTATTGCTTATTTTAAATTTGATTCCTATGAACATTTGACTCGTTTAGTACCTGGACATTCTTACGTAACAACTGACGATACAAAATGCGAATTTAAAATTGACGAAGATGGAACGATTTACGATGCGCGTGGTGGAAAATACTAATTTCTTTGTAATCGATGAAGTTCCTGCTAATTTCAAAGAATGAGAACTTCATCGATTACAATTGCCCTTGTCGGTTCTACTGGAGCCATTGGCCATCAGGTTTTACAATTATTAAATAATGAATCCCGTGTTGATAGGATTATAACTTTCACGAGAAAACCTAATTTAAATAAACTATCTAAAGAAGAAAATCATGTTATTGATTTTAATCAATTAGCAGCACTCGATGGCCAAATAAAAGCTGATGTTTTTATTTGCTGCCTTGGTACGACAATTAAAGCCGCAGGCTCACAAGCTGGTTTTAAAAAAGTTGATCTAGACTATGTGGTCGAATTTGGAAAACTGGCTGAAACAGTTTCAGCTCAAAAGTTCTTAGTCGTTTCTTCACTTGGTGCTGACGCCAATTCGACTATTTTCTACAGTCGAATTAAAGGGGAAATGGAAAATGAACTTAAAAAATTAAAGCTTCCTAGCCTTGAAATATTTCAACCTTCTTTATTGATCGGAGCAAGAACTGAATCACGTCCCGGAGAAAGCTTCGCACAATTTCTAACTCCGATTATTAATCCTTTTTTACAAGGTCTATTAAAAAAATATCGCCCCATCAAAATAACAGATGTGGCCCGCGCTATTTGCCTCAGAGCCTTGAGCACGGACCAGAAAAAAATAACTTACTCATCCGACCAAATCAAAGATCTTATTTCGTAAGCTCGATTGGTAATTCAAACTGGCCTGAACTATTTCGTTTCATAAAAAGTGTCGCTACGATATCACTGACGTTAAAAGATCGTCTTAAGTGAGGATATAAATTTTTGGGATCCTTACCTTCATAAACCAAATCTGAACCAAGAATATCTTGACGCGAAACAAACACGACGTATTCATCTTCAGTAAAGTATTTATTTACAACATAAGGCATTTGCGACGGCATTGCACAGTGAATAAAGCCTTCTGACTGTAAACTTTCAGTCGTAAAAAAACCGTTCTTTAAGAAATCTTGATATTGCGCCATTGGAATTTCTGTGACGACAAATTCATCACTACTATACAGACCTTTATTCATTAACTCTCTCGCTTCTTTATCAGATAAAATAACACCGGTATTTAAAAAATGACTCCATTCAAAATCGGCTAACTTTGCATCATAGGATTGAACGCGAACGTCAGCTGCACCGTATCGCAAAGATTTCACCTCGATGCCCGAGTTTTCAAAAGCTTTATCCACATTAACTGTATGATGAGACTTATCATCTACGAAAATAATACGCTTAAAGTGAGAATTTTTTAGCTGATCGACGATACTTTTTAAGACAAGACCTTTGTTATTCATTGGTCCCACAAAAACTACGCCGGACTTATATACAATTTCATTCGGATTTTGATCAAGTTTCATAATATCGGCCACTTCCTCTAAGCCCGTTAAGTTTAAATTTACACTTTTGAGCAAATCAATTGTTCTATCAGCAATATAAACCGGTCTTGCCGTTAGACCGAGAACGGGAATTTTGCTTTTCTTCAATTCATCTATAATATTTGCAGTGTCCGTTTCCACAGTTTTAACTTTGGTGTACTGTTGTATCAGTGCAAACATTGAAACATGCATTTCTACGGCTTGCGGCTTTTGAAATCCTGCAGCCAAAAGTTTTTTACCCATGGCTTCACCCCATTGATCACTTCCCAGTGTTTGTACCGGTTCGATGACTGTATTATCCAAATCAGTCACCACCAACGTATCTGCTGTGATGTACTTAAGAACATCCTTATAACTATTAGTTTCTATGACTTCCGCTTGAGCTTTCATCGTAAGGACCATTGCTAATAACATTAATATCGTTTTCATGACTAACCTCCATTAGTTTTAAATTTGTAATGCTTATAAGCTTGCACTTTAAAGTAGTAAAATTAATAAAAATCACATATTATGTAAGTATAACTTACTTAAAAATAAGGCTGAATATGAATATATGGCATTTAAAGTACTTTTTTGAGGCCGCCAAAGCGGGAAATATCAAAGCGGCCTCTGAAAAGTTTTCAATTAGTAATTCCGCTGTTAGCCAAGCTATTAAATCTTTAGAGAACGAATTAGGTCTCGAACTCTTGATTCATAAAAAACGATTTTTTGAACTGACGGATGTGGGACAAAAATTCCTCGACAAAATCCCGACACTCATACATCAAATTGAAAGCTTTAAAGAAGATTTACAAAATATTGATTCGGCTCCTCAGGGAACAGTGTTTATCGGTATTCCACGAAGTCTACTCTCTATTGAATTTGTCGACAGCCTCTTGGCACTCAAAAAGCTATACCCTTTACTAAAATTTAAAATTAAATCTGGAGTCACTGCAGAAATTAAAAAAAATCTAAAAAATGAAGATATTCATTTTGGAATTATTATTGATGATGAAGAAGACGCTGATCGTTTCTCTTCAGCAGAAATTAGCCGGGGCCAATTTTTGCTTGTGGCTAAAAATGATAAACTCAAACTGCAAAATTCAAACTTGATCGTGACGGATGCCAAAAAAATTGAGGTTATTGCTCTTCTCAATGAAACTAAAAAAAGAAATCTTAAATCTGAAATCGAATTTGAAATTAATAGCTGGTCCGTCATTAAAGAAATGGTCAAAAAATCGAATTTTATTGGCTATGTTCCTGATTATGTCGTCAAAAGTGATCTTAATAAAAAAAAGCTAGTGATCATCGCAGATCCCATCAAAACATTTCGTTATTCGATCAAAGTCATTTGGCCGCTGAATCGTCAAATGCCCAAATCAGCCCAGTTGCTGATAAATGAAGTACGCAAAAATCATTTTTGATGATATGGTTCATTTGATGAATAAGAAAAATATTAAAAAGATGATGATCTTTATTATTTTAACTTTGGTCGCAGCCATTTTTATTTTAAAAAAAAAATTATCTCATGATGACCATGTGGCAGCTAAGTCTCAAAAAGAAGAAGTAATAATGAATCCAAATACAGAGATTGTTGATGCTATTAAAAAATCGATCCCGTTAAAGTATGCCCTCGTTAAAAATGCTCAAGTGATCAAGTTGCTGCCGGATGATAAAAATGGCCCTCTTCACCAACGTTGGATTATGGAAATCGAAAATGGCCTAACGATCACGGTTTTTTATAATGTTGATATTGCCGAACGCGTTCCTATCGATGTGGGAAGCTACGTTGACGTAGCTGGTGAACTTGAATACGGCGATCGTTGGAAAGACCCGATAATGCATTGGACGCACGACGACCCCCAAGGACAACGCAAAGCCGGTTACGTGATTTTAAACGGAACGACTTACGGACAGGCAACGGGTCCGTAATTAAATTACGGTATTTGTGAATTATTCTTAAGTCCTGAATTCAAAGACTGAAGCAATACAATTTTATAACCTTTTTTATACAATGAAGTTAAAAAAGTGGGTAATAATTCAATGGTCCGTGCGTGCACGTCATGAAACAACACTAAACCACGACCACGCTGATCTAATTGGTCCAATGTCTCTTTGATCACTTGAACATTTGTTCTCATTGTTTGATCTTCGTTAATTTTTCTCCAGTCGTTCGAATCAATGGACCACAAAAAATTTGCTTCACTGTGTGCTTTTAAGAACTGATTCATATCTGTAGTCGTTGATCCGTATGGATATCTAAAAAATGGATCGATCCATCCGATCGCATTAATAATGACTCGATTGGTATCAGAGATTTGCTTAAGCTGATCATCAAAACTTAAAGTTTTAAAATCCGCGTGATCCCAAGAATGATTTCCAATTGAATGCCCATGCGCGGCCACATACTTTGTAATGCTTGGGTAACTCTGTACATTTTTTCCAACTTGCATAAAGTGAGCTTTGGCTCCGATGCGATCTAACATATCAACGACAGTTTTAGACAAAGTCGGATGCGGTCCATCATCAAAAGATAAAATGACTTCTTTATTCTGCGTATCCCCTGTGACCGCCGTATAACCCGCACTTAAATCACGATACTGAATCGCAAAAGGAATTTTAAAATTCAAATCACTGGCAATGGCTGTTAAGCCTTCGTTACGATCCTTTTTAATTTGTTCGATGCGAGCTAGCAAGCTGGTTTTACATGAAGAAATAAGCGAAGCGAATTGGGGGTCTTGAATTTCATCTTCACAAATTGATATTTCGGCATCACTTCGCTCTTTAAGTGCTTTACACAGTTGACCTGAATCAGAATTTTTCTGGGCATTGATGAAAACTTTATGACACGCATCTTCTGCTTCACTTGAATCTTTAGCTTTAATATGCGTTTGAACGGCTTTATCTAAATCTTCTTCCGCTGATCGAGCACAACCAACAAAAACAAGGATCGCCATAGCATAGACTGAAATAGCTAAAACATAAGATTTATTAATATTTATTTTTGTCATATACTGGCAATTTCAATAATGAGGCCGACTCTTATCGTATATATGGGATTTTAAAGTCATTTAAATGATAGATAACAATTTACGCAATACGGTTAGGGTAAAAAATACGCTCTATTTTGAGACACAGACTCAAAATAGATTATTTCTTACCCATAGGCAAATCGATCACCTGAACGTTTTTACTGAGCGTCGATGAGATCTCTTTAGGAAGTGATTTTTGAATCACTTCAATCAATGAATTCTTAATATTTTCCCGCTTGAAATAAGCTGAATGAATAAGGCTTACTTCTCGAGTCGGCACAGGGTTCGAGAACTCTTTCAGTTTTTTCGTTCCCATCAAATCCATCGCGGCTAAATACGGAAGTAAGGTAAATCCATTTTCTTCATCGACCATACGACGCAAAGTTTCTAAACTACCGCTTTCAAATTTTACATTTTTTCTTTCGTCAGTGATTCTTTTGCGATTTTTACAAATAGCTAATGTCTGATCCCGGAAACAATGGCCTTCGGTTAACAACCAAAGATCCGCTGAATTTAAATCACTCTGTTGTACTTTAGTCTTTTGTGAAATTAAATTTTTATCAGAGGTATAAAGTAAAAAGGGCTCATAAAATAAAGGATGAGTTATCAATTTATCATCATCAATCGGCGTGACTAACAAGGCCATATCTAAAGTATTATTTTTAATTTTTTCGATGATTTCATGTGTTTGCAATTCGTGAATTTTAATTTGTAATTGAGGATGTTTTTCACTGAACTTACGAATAAATAATGGCAACAAATACGGAGCCAAAGTCGGAATAACTCCGACTTCGATTTCCCCTTTGGCCACACCTTTATCGTCATTGATAATTTCTTGAAATCTCAATGTTTCATTGAGAATAACCCGGGCTTGAGTAATGAGAGTTTCGCCGATCTTCGTCGTTTTAATCGGCTGTTGTGAACGATCAAAGAAAATAACTCCTAATTGTTCTTCGAGTTTTTGAATCTGCATACTTAAAGTAGGTTGCGTGATCTTACAGCTTTCGGCAGCTAGTCCGAAGTTTTTAAATTTATCGACGGCTACGATATAAGATAATTGTGTTAATGTCATAATAGTAACCTTTGCTCAGCTTATTTAAACAAGAGCGGAATAGTGATCATAGAACTAGTTTTAGCCTTGGGAAACTGAATGTGCTTAAACAGATTTAACATTTCTTTATGAAATACTTTTTCATCAGACGAATTATTTTCTAAAGATAAAACAGTATTCGACACAAATTTACAGGCCAAAATTTTCCCGCTGTTAGCGACATTCATACGTAATGACATCGTTCCATGAAGCGGACCTAAGTTTGATAAAATTTGTTCCAACTGAGTAAACTGCGGTGTTAAAGCTTTCTGCACTTGAGCCGTCGATAACCCACCAACGACATAAGGACGAGGTTCCACGAACCAGCCGTGCATAACAAGTCGTGCTTCCATCGGATTTCTTGTGCCCTTAACTTCGGTCACACCATGCGGAAGACGTGGATCAAACACCGTTAACTGATTAAATAAACTCGGAATGCGATCCACGAAGGTATTATATTCATGATCATTTTGATCTTGAAATGAAGCCCAATAATTTAATGTTTTTGGTTTTAACAATAAAGTTTCGCCACCTTTAAATTTATTCGCATAAACTCCAGTTGACGGAGTTAACGAATAAACAAAAGCCCAAGGACCATGAGGCACATCGGAATGAAGATTCTGGTAACAACCATCAACATAGTAACTCAGCCACGGAGGAGAAATATCATGACAACCTAAATTTTCACGCCCCCACTGCACTAATGAAGAATGAAAATCTGCATATAGATTTTTAGAAAAATAATGAAACGCCGGCGTTCGAATCAAATGATATTGATCTTCAAAAAACCAATAATCCCAAACAAAACGTTTCGAATCTGTTTCCCGAGGATTTTTAAAATTATTTTCAAATTCAGCACGAAGCTTTTTAGATTGATGATAAAAGTTTTTATAAATTTGAAAGTGGTTCACTTTGAATTAAGCCTGTTTCACTTTTTGGGAAATTGTACCAAATAAATTTTGACCGTAGTGATCAAACATTTCGATTTCAATGGTGTCTCCAACTTTCATAAACGGAGTGATCGGTGCACCTGAATTAATTTGTTCTAATGTTCTTTTTTCAGCTAAGCAGCTTGAACCCATGGCTGGATCTTCATTGGCAACTGTTCCACTTCCGATCAAAGTTCCCGCAACCAAGGGACGAGGTTTTGCCGCATGAGCTATAAGTTGTCCAAAGTGGAAATGCATTTCCTTCGCGTTGGCTTTACCAAAAAATTGATTATTATATTTCACATGTAATGGCAAATGTAGACGGCCATTGATCCAGTGTTCAGTCACTTCATCTAAAGTTAAAGCTAATGGTGATAAAGCTTTGTTCGGTTTACTTTGGAAAAATCCAAAACCGCTGGCAAGCTCCTCAGGAATTAATCCACGAAGACTCACGTCATTTAAAATCACCAGTAATTTAATATGCTTTAAAGCCTCTTCAGCCGATATTCCCATCGGAACATGATCTACAATCACACCGACTTCCGCTTCGAAATCAGTTCCATGTGAAAAATCTCGTTGAGGAATATCTTCGTTCGGAGCCAAGAAGCGGCCGCTTTCCGCCTGATACATCAACGGAACAGTTAGCAGTGTTTCAGGCAAAGCCGCTTTGCGCGCTTGACGGACTAATTTAATATGATGGATGAAAGCAGAACCATCAGCAAACAACCAAGTTCGAGGTAAAACTGATTCGAATCCAGAAAAATTCTTAATTTCTATTTTATTTGAAAGCGCACCGCTATTTAAATCTTCAAATCTTTTTTTCAATAAGGGTTCAACTGTCGACCATGACTCCATAGCCGAAAGTAAATTTTTACTGATGTCAGCCACCGAGGTATAAAATTTGTTATCGCGACTGACAACAACGAGTTCACCATCAAGACTGTTTGAAGATTTTAAAGAAGCTAATTTCACAAAAACCTGTCTCTCAAAAATAGTTTAGTTGAACGTGAACATGAAGTTAGCGCCGATACCACGAGATGCGGTAACATGGTCAGCTAAATCACTTCCGATTGTTTCAAAGAAAATGTTAATTCCCATATTTTCTTGGAATTTGAAAGCGGCTCCGAAAGTCAATGGGGTGATCATTGATTTAACTCCGGTTAACTTTGGTCCGTTTGTTTCATCTCCAATTTTAGTCGAAATAGAAGGACCAAAATAAATTCCCGCGTAGTCTTCTAATTTGTACATTAAGTGAACTGGGATATCCGCATAAGTGATTTTTCCCGTTAAATCTGAACCAGAAGATTCAGCTTTGAATGTGCGCTCAGCATAAAATAAACCCGTACGCAAACCAAAGTCTGGAGTGAAGTTGATGACCGTCGATCCACCGATTTGCCATCCTAAAGATTGCTTATTAGAATCTGCGCCATCTACATCCATTGAGTTCCATTTAAATCCACCCTCAAGTGAAGGCATAGAATATGATATAGCACCAAAAGCTGTTGATAATGATAAAGTCGCGGCTAAACAAACTAATAAATTTTTCATGTTATTTCTCCTCTGAAATGAACTCTATTTATAGTCATTTTTAAAGACGAAGCCCAGAAAATACATGACTTCCATAGCCCAGAGCAGCAATGGTTGGCCAATCCCTTCATCTCGTCGAACATGGCTCTATGGAAAATATTACGCTTTATAACTACTTCCGCAGTTCTACCTCGTACCGTGCCCGAATTGCCCTGCATTTAAAGAAACTGACCTTTGAATACAAACCTATTCATCTTTTAAACAATGGCGGAGAACAAAATTCGGAAGCCTACCGTAAGATCAACCCCATGGGCGGCGTTCCGACTTTGGTGCACAACGGCCATAGTATCGCTCAATCTTCAGCCATCATTGAATATCTTGATGAAGCTTTTCCACAAAGCTATCAACTTTTACCTAAAGATATTGTCACACGCGCTCACATCAGAGAATTTTGTCAAATCATCAATGCCGATACGCACGCTTACGGAAATTTAAAAACTTTAGGTTATTTAACTAAAAATTTCAGCATGAAAGATGATCAAAAAAGTGCCTGGTTAAATTACTGGATGCACGAAGGTCTTACTGCTTGCGAAAAAATCTTAGAAAAATCATCAAGAAAATTTTGCTTCGGAGATTCACCAAGTGCAGCCGATGTATTTTTAATTCCAGCAATCACAACGGCTCAGCGTTTCGAAGTCGATACAAAAATATATCCAAATATGACACGCGTATTCGATCACTGTCTTAAAGAAGAAGCTTTCCTCAAAGCCCACCCCTTCAGACAAATCGATACACCCGCGGAATTAAAAATTTAAAACCACAAAGGAACTCATATGAAAATTATATTATCGATAGCGCTTCTAATTTCACTTAATGTTCACGCCGGTACGACAACTAAAAGAGAATTTATTAAAGACGGCATAGTATATGTCGAAACAACAACTATAGAAAAAAATGGATTCACTTCCGTCGAAACTCTTCCCAAAAAGGGACAAGATATAACGACAGTCAAGCAGGTAGCCACTAAGAATGGAGGAGTTAAAACAACGATCTCGACAAAAAACGTAGATGGCGCTTCAACGCTTGTTATAAACAATAACAAAGAAGTAGAAGCCAAGTCTAAAAAAATGTACAACGAAATAGCTAAATGTGATTTAAAACTTCTAGCTAGCAAAACACCAATGGGCATGTATGAAATGCAAACCCATGGCTTCATAAAAGACTCATGCAAGTTCACTCAAAAAATAACAGCAGCAGCAGGCACAGGACAATTGGTGACCTGTCTTTTTACTAAAGAGCACTTAAAAGAAATCGAAATAAAGGGTATAGTAGCATTTACACAATTTCAAACAAATGAAAACGTTTGCACTATTACAGGTTTAGATGGGAAAAAATTTAATTAACCTGACCAAAGTCGGGATCGAAACAAATTTGTAACTTAGTCGGTTTTAGATTATAATAATTTACATGATTCAGCTTCGTAAAACGTTACAAACAGCCCATGAAACTCTCGATAAAAATAAGATTGATCATGCGTTGATCGGCGGTTTGGCTTTAGCAGTCTACAATGAAGATAGCCGGTCGACATCTGATATCGACTTATTAGCGGACGGAAACAAAAAAAATGAAATTAAAGAGTGCCTTGTCGCTGCTGGCTTTAATCTTAATTATGAATCAAATGAAGTCCTCCAATTTACAGGAATTGGTTTTTTAGATGTCATACTCGCTAACCGTGATTTAACCCAAGAAATGCTCAAAAAAGCTCAATCAAGACCACCATTTGATGTTCATGTTGTTCGTGCAGAAGATATTATTGGACTAAAAATACAAGCCTATAAAAATGATTCGAGTCGCGAACTTCAAGATAAAGCCGATATACAAAAACTAATGCGCTCGCAGAATTTAGATTTAGAACTCATTAAAAAATATGCTGATTTATTTAATGAATGGGCGACCATCCAAAAGCTGGTTGCAAAATGAAAAATAATAAACCTAAATTAACTTTAGACCAATATCTCGATTTTTGTGAAGAATACTGGAAACTCATAGGTGCGCCTACAACACCTAAGAAAAAAATAAAATATAAGCTTATTTTGCTTTAACTAATTCCGTCCGATAAATAAAAAGCTCCATTTATCAATCACGGGAATATATAAGAAGACCAGCATAGAAATGTTGGTCCACATAAAAAATGAGAGCCAATTTTTTGTCCCATTACTATTATAGAATTTAAAAAATTGCTGAATGAGAACAAAGGCAAACGGCAAAACAATCAAAGCGTAAATCCAGCTTGTTAAAATAAAAAATGGAGACGCTAAAGCCACCCCGGCATACGCAAAAGTATAAAGTCCAATGTGGAAATAAGTTCTCTCTACTCCGACTGTGACTGGTAATGTGGGGAATCCGCCTTTGCGATAATCTTCGATAAATTTTAAAGAGATCAACCAAAAGTGGGGCATCTGCCATAAAAACATAATCATGAATAAATAAACTGATTCTGAATTAAAAATATCAGGGTTATTGATGGCGTAACCGATCGTCACAGGAAGTGCTCCAGGAATCGCACCAGGAACAGCGGCAAAAACCCATTTTGGTTTCCATAACATCGTGTAAAGGCCATTATACAAAACAACCGAGGTCACAGCGACCCATCCCGCGGTGACTGACATTTCAAATAAAATGTTAATCCCTACCAACAACATACTCAGAGAAAAAATAAGGCCGGCTAAAGGTTTAATTTTTCCAGAAGCAATCGGACGATTTTGTGTTCGTGGCATTTTTTGATCGAGTTTATATTCTTGAACTTGATTTAAGGCAAGGCTGCCTGAACTTAAAAAATAAAGACCTAAAAGAAAATAACCGAAGTGTTTAACAGAAAAAGTAGATTCAATAAAAAAGCCGGTTGCGTATCCCGCAATACCGGCTAATAAAACAAAAATCACGATTCCAAATTTAGTCAGCTGCGAATAAAGTTTAAACACTTAGGCTCAACATGCTTTATAAAGGCGAAACGAAAAGTACGCGCGACCAAATATCCATAGCGGTAATCGTAAATAGCAATGCTAAAAAGATAAAACCCATGCCGAAGATCACGCGGTTGAGGACAACTTCATATTTTAAATGCATGAAGTACGCCATAACTAAATATGCTTTAATCGCCGCGATTCCAAACGCAAAAAATGGAGCTGTTCCACCTAAATGTGTACGAATAGAATGAACCCCAATTGTTAAAAAAGTGAGAAAGAATAAGGCCCCAGCAACTTTAATATAAACGCTGAGTGGAGTAATGTGATGTTCTTCATGATTTGCACTGTGTCCCATATAATACTCCTTTTTCTATCCAACCAAATAAAGTAATGGAAATAAGAAAATCCAAATTAAATCGACGATATGCCAAAAAATTCCAACGCCGTCGACCGCTGTGTAGTAGTTCGGTTTGAAATCACCACGTAAGCAGCGAATCATACACCATCCCAGCAAAGACATTCCTAAAAGAACGTGGATCCCGTGAAGACCAGACATACAATAGTAGAATCCAAAATAGAGTCCTAAATTTGTGCTTTTGATGAGAGGCTCGCCAGCTTCTTGTAAATGATGATTGAGTTTTTCCAGATCCAACATATTACCTGGGAAAATGCCCATATGGAATTTATGCGTGTATTCAAAGTATTTAATCACCATGAAAATCGCACCACAAATAATTGTAATTCCTAAAGCCGCCGCCGCTTTTTTCATTTGATTCACTTGGCAGTAATAAATTCCAACAACTACTGTGAAAGAAGAGAAAATAAGAACGAGGGTATTGATGAAACCCAATCTCCAATCAAGGAAACGCGCGCCTTCAGCAAACATTTCTGGATACAACATGTGATAAATGGCATAGCCCACGAATAATCCACCGAACATGAGGATCTCGGTGACCATAAATAACCAGATACCTTGCTTCGCTGCTGAAAGTTGATGTTCGACATCACGGTAGTGCGTCTGTACGGCTACGCCGTCGATGATTCTACTTGTACTCATATGGCCCCGCTGTCACCACTGGTTCGTGGTCAAAGTTTAAGGTTGGTGGCGGAGACGTTGTCTGCCACTCTAAAGTTTTAGATCCCCATGGATTAGCCGGAGCTTTCTTACCGTTTAACAATCCATTAATAATCGTATATAATGCGATCAAGAAACCCGTCGCGATCAACCAAGAACCGACCGTTGAAATGCGGTTCTGTGGCTGATAGGCCGGAATATAGTCGAAATAACGACGAGGCATACCCATCGATCCCAAAATAAACTGAGGGAAAAAAGTTACGTTGAATCCGATAAAAATGAAAACAAAAGAAAGTTGTGCCGCTATTTCGTTGTACATTTTTCCGAACATTTTCGGGAACCAATAATAGAATCCACCCATGATCGCCATTAATGTTCCACCCACCATCACGTAATGGAAGTGGGCGACTACAAAGTATGTATCATGAAAATGAACATCGATCGCTAATGTTGCCAACATAACTCCTGTTACGCCACCAATAGCAAACAAGAATAAAAATCCCATGGCAAACAACATCGGTGATTGAAATTGAATTGAACCTTTATACATGGTCGAAACCCAGTTAAACATTTTAATCGCTGTCGGAACTCCGACCAACATGGTTAAGAATGAGAAAACTGTTCCCGCTAATTCTGATTGTCCAGAAACATACATATGATGTCCCCAAACAAAGAATGAAACCGCAGCGATACCTAAAGACGAATACGCGATAGCTGTGTATCCGAAAATAACTTTACGAGAGAATGTTGCGATTAATTCAGAAACCACACCCATCGCCGGTAAGATCATGATGTAAACTGCAGGATGAGAATAGAACCAAAAGAAATGCTGGAATAGAACCGGATCTCCACCCAATTTTGGATCGAAAATACCAACACCGAAAGTACGTTCCATCGCTAATAATAACAAGGTGATCGCTAAAACCGGAGTCGCTAAAACTTGGATAATGGCCGTTGAATAAAGAGCCCAAACAAACAACGGCATTCTATGCATTGTCATTCCGGGAGCTCTTAATTTGTGAACTGTAACGATGAAATTTAATCCCGTTAAGATTGAGCTCATACCCATGATGAAAGCGGCAACCACCATCATTGAAACGGCTGTTTGCGTGCGGATCGAATACGGCGTGTAGAACGTCCAACCCGTATCAACACGAGTTGTAAACATTGTTATAACAGCTAATGCCGCACCAGCCATTAAACAATACCAACTTAATAAGTTTAACTTAGGGAAGGCGACATCTTTTGCGCCAATTTGTAGTGGCAAGAAGAAGTTTCCTAAAATAGCTGGAATTCCCGGAATGATCACCATGAAAACCATGATGGCTCCGTGATAAGTTAACACTTGGTTATACACATCACCATTTTTTTTTTTTTTTTCAACGTTAGCTGTCGCATTGTACGAGAACAATTCTCCTCGTATAAGTAGCGCGGCGATACCGCCAATAAGAAAGAAAAACATAACTGACACAAAGTACAATATACCAATGCGTTTATGATCTAATGTCGTGAACCATGACATTAAACCTT
>CALMPX010000475.1 GCA_937871355.1 uncultured Bdellovibrio sp. | reverse complement strand
CATATTGATTATCAATGTTTATCTTTTCCATTAATGAAGTCAGAAATATTGGGAATCTATGGCATAGAAGGTAATGGCCAAGCCGAATTGATCCAAAATTTTATTCGAGAAACGAAAAACAAAAAATTAAAGTTAGCTGATATTACCGAAGATCGTTTTCGATTTGGCATTTTTAAAAAACTAAATTTAATAGATCATTTTTTAATTAAAAATAACAAAGAATTCTATCGATTCGGATTCCCTAATATTCAAAAAATTAAAAACGCTTTAGAAACAGTGATGCAAGATTGGAATGTGCAACCGCCTGATATAAATATGTCTATGGAAAGATTTTCTGGTGGTAATCAACAAAAGTTTGTGATTGGTAAAGAGCTTTACCATCAACCTGATATTATTTTGGCGGCCCATCCAACACGAGGAGTGGATATTGGAGCGCAAGAAATCATTTATCAAAAATTCTTCCATGAACTTGAGCGTGGAGCGAGTATCCTGTTGGTGACGTCGGACTTTGATGAGCTCATGAAGATTAGTGATCGTATCGCAGTGATTTACAAAGGTCAGCTTCATGGACCCTATAAAAATGGACAAATTAGCAGTTCAGAAATCAGTTTGATTATGAACGGGGCGAAGGCTTTATGAAGAATATTAATTTTGCGGCTATTTTAGGTTTGATTGTTGGACTTATGATTTGCTCGGTGATGGTTTTGTTTTTTAACGAAAGTCCCATTCATTTTTTAAAAGTTTTAGGCGGAAGCTTTTATCAGTCTAAGTTTGATATGGGGTTAACCTTATATTACGTCACTGTATTGATTTTTTCTGGACTGGCTTTTTCTATTCCGTTTAAGGCGGGCTTATTTAACTTAGGCACCGAAGGACAGATTTTATTAACAGCTATGATCGCAGCTGTTGTTGGTCAATCGATCAACGTCAATTATTTTACCGTAGTAACACTCACTCTTCTTATCGGCGTAATCAGTTCATGGATCGTTGCCGCTTTTAAAGCCTACCGGAATAGTCATGAAGTGGTCGTGGCGATTATGCTTAATTTTATTTTTGCCGCTTTGGCTTCTTATGTCGTTTTAAATTTTTATCAAAATCCTCAGTCACAAAATCCAGAAAGTGCGCTCGTTTCTGAATCTATACAAGGCTTTTTAAAAGACCCATTAAAAGTTTATTTTGATGGAGCTCCGGTCAGTTCGTTCCTCATGATCGCCGTGATTTGTTCTTTGCTGGTTTGGATTTTAGAAAATAAAACCAAGTGGGGATTAGAAATAAAAGCCTATGGAGAAAATCCGAGTGCGGCGGAACGGGCCGGGATCTCTTCTCGAAAGATCATTTTTCTTGTTCTAAGTTTGGCCGGTGTCTTTTCAGCTTTCGTTGGATTAACTGAAGTTTTAGGAAATACTTTGCAGTATAAAATAGGATTCTCCGCGGCCTATGGTTTTTTGGGCATTGTGGTGGCCCTTCTTGCGCAAGGCCATCCCATTGGCATTATTTTTTCCTCGTTTGTCATTGCAGTTCTGCATAAAGGAGCTTCGGACCTCGATTTAGAGACGATGCATTTAACCAGAGATTATTCAAAAGTGATTCAAGCGGTTATTATTTTATCTGTCGGCGCTGCGGTTTATTTTGAAAGTTCAGTGAAACAATTTTTCAAAAAGTTAAAAGGGTAGTCTTATGATAGATATTATTTTATCGACATTAAGACTTTCATTGCCGGTTTTGCTCGCAGCCAGTGGTGGTTACTTCACAGAAAAAACGGGAATTGCTCAAATTTCTTTAGAGGCTTATTTATTAACAGGGGCCTTCACCGCGGCCACGGTCAGCTATTTTTCTCATTCTGTTGTATGGGGATATGTCATCGCTATCGTATTAGGTGTTTTAGTTTCACAGTTATTTAGTCTGCTCGTTTTGAAATTAAAAGCGAATGCCATCGTCGTGGGAACAGCTTTAAATTTGTTGGTGATGGGTGTGATTCCTATTATCAGTAAAAATATTTTCGATTCAACGGGATCCACGCCGTCATTAAATATAGATAACGCGGGAATTATGGCTCAGATTTATCCCTATGTCTTAACGGCAGCTTTGTTAGGTTTAAGTTATTTTTTAGCGGAACGCTCGCGGTGGGGTTTGGAAATTAAATTCGCTGGACAAAATAGCGACGTGTTACAAAGTGTAGGGGTGAATCCAACCAAAGTGCGCTGGATGGCTATCACATTTTCGGCGGCTATGACGTCCGTGGGTGGAGCCATTCTTTCAACTTACCTTGCGTCTTCCTATTCTCCAATGATGAGCGCGGGGCGGGGATTTATCGCCTTAGCCGCGGTGATCTTCGCCGGTTGGCGTTTAGGACGTGCTTGGCTTGTGGTTGTCTTCTTTGCTCTGACAGAAGCATTACAAATATATATTCAGAGCTTGCAACTGAGTTTTAAAATTCCCAATGAGCTCATTCAGTCGATGCCTTATCTTATAACGCTTTTGGTGCTGGTCTTTTACAAAAATAAAAGCTCAGCTCCTCGGTTTGTTGAGTATTAAATACATGCCTAAAATTCAAGCTTTCAAGTACTACTTGAATTTCATTTTCATATCTACGATATTCGCCTCAATCCCATAGGAGGTTATTATGGTTAATGCGAAAATAATCGCAGCTCTAACTTTGTCGTTCGCTTTTTTTGTTGGATGTAATAAAAAAGATGAACCGAAGAAAATGGAAACACTTTCAGAACAAACAGCTGGTTTATATTCTTACAATGGTTCAGAATATGAAGTTTCGTTTACAGCCGTAGCTAAAACTAAAAGCTTCACGCTCGATGAAGTAGCTACAGAAACTTATTATAAAGATGAAATGCTCCGCATAGCTCAAATGAATGTAAAATATTTATTTGGACCACTGACAAATCGTTATTTAGGTGGGATGAAATTAAATTCAGTTATTACCATGGATTGGAATCAAGCCGTCCAACAAGACGATCAATTAGTTGTTCCATTCGTATACAAAGGAACATGGATTCTTTCTGAAACAAGTTTGAACAAGAAATCCTACGCGCAACTTCCATTACCTTTTGACAGTCAATCTTTGATCACTCCCAACTGGTTAGAATGCACAGACTCAGATCCAGAACATCAAACAGAGAGCTTCTTCTGGTATTTTTGGGATCCTAAAAGATCAGGTTGCGATCATCAATTAAACGTTGATTATCAAATGATTCAAATTAATTTAGGCAAACAAACAGTAAATCAAACTGAGACTTATCCTGAATACCAAAATATGATTAATAGCAATGGAGTCACCAACAATCTGCAAGCGACTTTTGCGTTTGGATATGTTGAGGATGTTGAAAATGCTAATCCAGATAATGACAGCGATTCAGGAATGTATGAATATCGCAAATTCACGAAGTTTATGGACAAAGAAGCGAAAGCTTTAAAATTGACTAAGACGGCTATTTTACAAAAAGAATATTTAAATCCGGCATCACCAGATAGCTTAATCGGGTACCGCTATACCGGTTCTAAAAATGGCGTCAAAGTAGATATAAAAGTAGTCGCTTCAGCCGGCATCGATCAAATGGAATTATTTGCGAAAAGTTACGCTCATGACCATGACGCCTTTTTTGGTTGGTTCGGCCATTCTCGTGTTGGATCGGGCTTTGATGCGCAGAACTTTTCATACATTGTCCATAATAATCCTGATTTCTATAGTTTGACGACAAATTATCAATTAGTTTACTGGGCGGGTTGTAATAGCTACTCGTATTACACGCTTCCATTTTTTAAACAGAAGTCTGAATTAAATAAAGCCATGGACCCAAATGGAACAAAAAGTTTAGATCTTATCAACAACGTATTACCATCGTTATTTTCATTTAATGCAAATAACGCCATGATTGCTTACAACGCTTTGATCAATTGGGATAAGCCAACAAGTTATCAAAAAATTGTATCGCAATTAGAACAAAATGCTCAAAAAAGTGGTACGACCGTGATCGTTAACGTACTTGGTGACGAAGACAATACATTCGTTAAACCATAATTTTCTCGTTTTTATCAAAGAAAAATAAAAAAGGAAGCGGAAGCTTCCTTTTTTATTTTGTTTATGTCACTCGGAAGCTTATCTATGTTTTTTCGCTTTGTGGGCTGTTTTTTCTGATTCATCATCATCGTCTTCGCAACTAAATTTAACAACTTTACTCGAATTGTTGCGATGGCCACAGGAATGATGTCCTGACTCATTACTTTCATCGGTTTCAACAAACTTACATACACCACATAAAGGTATTAAGACATCAGCGCGAATCACAAGGTAACCTTTGTTTTTTGATTCAACCATAAAGTTTTTAGGGCGACTCGATCCATCTAGGTTATATTTTTTTCTCATGTACTTAAAGATTTCTTTTAAATCCTCAGGTAAATTTTTATGATCGACGTAAACCCACGTTTTCCCACTATCGCGACTGACCCGAGATTTCATTGATCCAAAAATTGTACGACCACAGCTGTTTGACGAAGTCTCGGCTGAGAATTCCCAAATAATTTTAGTCATATCACAAGATTGAACCACGGGCTTTGGTTCTACAATACAGGATTCTTTATTAGCTGATCCTGAAAGTTGACCATTTGTACAGGTACGTTGCTCTGACTTGCATGTTTGTCCGTAAGGAACACTCGACTGAGCAAATACTGTTACTGATGATCCGCTCGCAATCGTTTTACCATTCAGCGTACAACTTTTTGGTTGAGGTCCCGTGCAGGTGGCGAACGTGTATGTGCCAGATAAGATACCGTTATTACAAGTACGTTGTTCTGATTTGCAAGGTTGATTGTTATTGTTACCACATGAACGGTGATTGGCATTTGCGGCCGCAGATGAGGTTCCTGAAGAACGGTTGTATGCAATAACGGAAGTTCCATGAGCCACGGTTTGACCGTTGAAACTGCAACTTGCGGGAGGTTGTATAATACAAGTTTCGCTTGTGTATGATCCAGAAAGTATACCGTTGGTACAAGTACGTGACTGGCTCGCGCATGTTTTACCGTAGGCGACCGACGTTGATTCAAAGACTGTAACAACAGAACCACTGGCGATAGTTTTTCCATTTAACGTACAACTTTGCGCCGGAGGAGCATTTTCAACGACGCATGATGAATTGGTTGCTGTTCCAGAAAGTATACCGTTGGTACAAGTTCGTTGTTGAGACTGACAAGTCTGTCCAAAGGGAACTGATGAAGAAACGTAAAGCGTGGTTGAAGATCCGTGTTTAACCGACACGCCATTAACAGAACAATCGGCCGCCGGAGTGACTGTGCAAGCGGGGCTGATGAACGATCCCGAAAGTTGTCCATTTGAACACGAACGAACTTCACTTTGACAAGATCCACCAAAAGGAACCGAGGCTTGAGCGTAAGCAATGACAGATCCATCATGAGCTACCGATTGTCCATTGAAAGAACAGCTTGCAGCCGCTTCGACGGAACAAGAAGAACTATTATAGGATCCCGAAAGTTGTCCGTTTAAACACGAACGGGCTTCACTTTGGCAAGTTCCACCAAAAGGAACTGCAGACGAAGCGAAAGCCGTAACAGATTCACCGCTGACAAGTGTTCTTCCATCGAAAGAACACTGAGCCGGTTGGTCGACGGTGCATGATAAAAAAAGATTTGATCCAGAAAGTTGACCATTATAACAAGAACGTGTTTCCGCTAAACAAGTTTGTCCGAATCCCACAGACGATTGAGGAAAAGCAGCTACATTTTCACCATGAGCGATGGTTCTTCCATCAAATAAACAACTGGCGGGCTGATCGACGTTACAAGCACCATATTGGTAAGAGCCGGACAAGGTTCCGTCATTACAAGATCGTGTTTCTGAAACACAAGATCCACCGTATTGAGATGTTGAGGCTTGAAAAGCGGTGACAGTGTCTCCGTGAGAAAGTGTTTCACCATTAAATAAACAAGCCCGCGGTGAATTGGCGTTACAGCTCGAGTAAGCTGCGCTTCCAGAAAGGACGCCGTTATTACACGTTCTGATTTCAGTGACGGATGAGCAAGATTGTCCGAAGGGCACCGTGGATGAAGTGTAGCTTGTGATAGAGCCGCCATGAGCCACGGTTTGGCCATTAAATAAACAACTCGCATTTTGTGAGACCACGCAGGACGCATAACCGTAGCTGCCGTATAAAACTCCATCCACACATTGGCGAACTTCGGAGACGCAGGATTGACCCTCAGGCACGGTTGAGTTTTGATAAGCAACGATGCGACCATCATTAGCTATGACTTGACCGTTAAAGGTACACGTGACCGCTCCAAGAGCGTATCCACCAGTCAATAAAATAAGTCCAAATACATTGAGCTTAGTAAAGTGGGTCATTTGCGCATCTCCTTTAAAGATGTTTCTAGAATAAATCAGTTTATTTAAAATACTTGAAAAAAAGGACTCAGTTTCAACATCAGACAATCGTCTTGAGAATGTGGAATAAACCGAAAATAAGTTAGACGGTTTTGCTCCAAATAAAACGGAGTTTAAAAGAGTATTTGAATTGACACCTTACCCAATACTATTACGATTGCGCTATGAAAAGCTCTAGATACATCGCCAGTTTGTCCGTTTTTTTACTTCAATGGTTTTTTACCCCATCTGTCTCAGCTCAGCTCAAGACAGATGGTCCGTATCAAGTTTCAACCGGTGAATATCGGTTCAAAGCCACCGTTGACGCTGAAATTTTAAATGATCGTAAAACTGAAATTTGGGCGCGCGTTTTCTGGCCTAAAAATAAAGTGGATGGAACAATTCCTCAACAGCTACCGATGGTAGCGTTTCTTCATGGCAATCACGGAACTTGTGGAACGGGTGTTGATCCGCGTATTGATGATGGGTCTGAGTACACGGATACAGGAGAATGTCCTTTAGACTATGTCGTTACTCCCAATCATGAAGGCTATAATTATATCGCCGAACAATTAGCTTCCTATGGCTACTTAGTTATTTCCATTAATGCCAATCGTGGTATCACCGCGGGGCAAGGTATATCTGGTGACGATGGTTTGAATTTAGCTCGTGGTCGTTTGATTTTAAAACATATGGCACTTTGGAATATCTGGGCGACTCAAGGTGGAACTCCAAAAACATTAGAAAATGATGTGAACAGTTTTGTCGGTAAAGTGGATTTCTCTCATGTTGGTTTATTTGGACACTCCCGCGGGGGAGAAGGTGTACGAGCCGCTTATAATTTGTATCATGATATGGGAAGTATTTGGCCCGCTCGAATTCCAAAACTGAAAATGGAAGCTATTTTTGAAATAGGTGCCGTTGATGGCCAAACCAGCCGTGTGCTCGATGCCCAGGACACCGTTTGGAATCAATTGATTCCCGTTTGTGATGGTGATGTTTCAGATTTCGATGGGATTCGTCCTTTTAATCGTATGGTGCAAACAGCCGGTCAAAATAATAGTGGTCAGAAAAGTATATATTTAGTTTACGGAGCCAATCACAATTTTTTTAATACGGAATGGCAAGAAAACGATTCATTCGGCTGTCAGTTTCACAATCCGCTTTGGACACCAAAAGACTGGAGTTCACAAAAACAACAAGATATCGCTCGTCATATTGTAGTGGATCTTTTTCGAGACAACCTAGGTTCCGTAAAATAAAAAATATTACATAACTCTTTCAATCCATTAAACACCGTTGATGCAACTATTGCCGCGATCACTCCTATTGAACGTGAATTTTCGCCCAATCCTAATTTAAGTACGCAACTCAGATTTGATGATTTTTTATTGCCAGGCATTAAACATGAATCGTCTTCAGATGTGATTTTGACCACGGAAAAAGGTTCAAACTCTTTATCGTCGGTATTAAAATTAAATTGGGAAAAAGTGAATGCGACAGATGAGCCGATCATGAAGATCGAACAACCTCATTTTGTTGATGTATCGGGAATGAAAACGTTAGATTTTCGATTCAGTTTGCCTGGAGATCAAGCCTTAACCGAAGCTGTTAATTTTTCAATATCGCTCATCGATGAAGCGGGAGCTGTCAGCCCATCTGTGCTATTAACAGATTATGTTATTAAAACTTTCAATCCATTTTATACAACTTTATATCAAACGGTTCGAATTCCAGTGGACAAGTTCACCGGAATTAATTTATCACAGCTTAAGACAGTTCAATTTAAACTGATTACACCGAATGCCGGTACGATTTATTTAGCCCACGTTAGATTTTCATCGATTGTATCTGAACTCATGTTTTTTAATGATATAGAAAGCAGTTTACCATCAAAATCCAATTATAAAATCAGTCAAAGGGACCCATTACAAAATATTCATCGCCTGATCACACACGCCGCTGAATTCAATCAAATCATTCAGGTTAAGCTCATTCCTGGACAGAACTTATTCGATACGCAAGTCGCCGTCACTTTCGCGAGCTTAGCGCCATTTAAAATTCGCAATGCTTTACCTGTTTTAAAAGTCGGAGGATATAGCTTTAATTTATCAAGGATTAAAAACACGAAAAACATATCACAAATCACTTTCTATTTAAGTTTAAGCGATTTAGAACTGATCAAAAAAGCTCAAGGCGATATGCGGATTTCATACAAAGGAAATGAATTGGAAGAGTGGATTTTTAAGAACACTTTGAATCAATAGATGAAATTCGAAAATCAGTTTTTTAATTTTTTTCAAGATACAGAAAATACTTTTATTTCGCAGGTTGATCCCACGCCTGTTTCAAAACCAAAAATAATTGGATGGTCTGAAGCTGTGGCTAGAGACCTCGGAATTTCGCGCTCCGATGAGAACATCACTGAAATTTTATCTGGCAATTACAAAACAGAAAATAGGACTTCCTATTCGGCACGCTACGGAGGCCATCAGTTTGGTCACTGGGCCGGCCAGTTAGGTGATGGTCGAGCTATAACTCTGGGTGAAATAAACCATCTTGAAGTTCAGCTTAAAGGGGCCGGATTGACGCCCTATTCCCGTCAAGGTGACGGGCGAGCCGTGTTACGATCATCGCTTCGAGAATTTATCTGCAGTGAAGCCATGCATGGTTTAGGTATACCGACAACCCGAGCTCTGAGCTTGGTTATGACTGGTGATTTTGTCGTACGTGATATTTTGTATAATGGAAATCCAGCTCCTGAATCCGGAGCTATCGTGGCTCGGGTCAGTCCTTCGTTTATTCGGTTTGGTCATTTTGAAATTTTATCGTTTGATCAAAAAATTGCTGAATTAAAAAAACTAACTGATTTTGTGATCACTCATTTTTATCCCGATATTTTGAAACTTCAATTAACGGAAAAACAAAAATACGCCGAATTTTTAAAACAAGTCGCTGAGCGCACAGCCAATATGCTCACAGACTGGATGAGTGTGGGTTTTGTTCATGGCGTGATGAATACAGATAATATGTCCGTGTTAGGTTTGACCATTGATTATGGGCCTTATGGGTGGGTGGAAGAATTCGATCCTGACTTTACCCCGAACACCACTGATTTTCATCAGCGCCGGTACCGCTATGCCCATCAGCCACAAATCGCTCTGTGGAATTTGAACGCTTTCGCCAATGCTCTTTATCCGTTAATCGAAGATAAAGATTTAGTGGTCGAAGCTTTAAATAGTTATCAAAAAACTTATGAGTCCGTTTATTGGGAAAAACTTTCACATAAATTAGGACTGCGTTTAGATCGCACGGAAGAAGAGTCGAAATTTTTAACTGAATTATTTGATCTGTTGCATGAAACCCGTATTGATTACACCTTATTTTTTAGAACTTTGTGCGATGAAAAAATGGAAGAGAATTTTTTAGATCAAATAAAAACTATTTCTTATAATGCTGATTTTGAATTATCCATTGATCAACGTTGGAAAGATTGGCTTAAAGAATACACCTATCGCCTTCAGATTCAGGCCTTGCCAGATCGTGTGTCCGTTATGAAATCGGTCAACCCAAGTATTATTTTCCGTAATTATCTAGCCCAACAAGTCATTGATGCTTGCGAAAAGGGTGATTATTCTTTGATTGAAAACTACCTCAAAGAATTTCGTGAGCCATTTAAGGATCGGGATTTGAAAAATGATCCAATGACGTTTAAACGACCAAACTGGGCCGATAATAAACCCGGTTGTTCTATTTTATCTTGTTCATCGTAAAATTTAAGAGCTGGCGCTGGAATAATTACGCACGCAATAATTCCAATATTTTTGAGTCAACGTGAGCAAGATCATCGGCATCAGGATTCCCCAGATAAGGTAAAGAGGATTCAGCGGCTCCAGTAAAAAGCGCGCCGGAATCGAGGCCACCATGGCAAACGGTAGAATAAAAATCATGATATATCTAAAAAAACCATTCATAACAGCGCCATAAATTCCATCGGGACGAAGTCCGAAACGAAAAAGTGAAAACCAAACATACTGTAGAAAATCAGCCCGTTGAAACAAAATCGTTGTGGCATTTAGAGCAAAACGTCCACAGAATATCACGCTTAAGCCTGAAGGGATCATAATGATCAGCCAAAGCATTTTAAACCAATTGAAATCAGGTAACTGAGATAAGGCCCAGACTAAGCCACCGCCGGTGATAAAAAAACAGGGGACATGTGAAATGGAAATCTTTTGCGACGTCAGCATGAAAATTTCATTCACAGGCTTGGTTAAAAGTAAATCCAGATTTCCTTTACGCAGATCATCGGCAAATTTAACGAAGTTCGGGTCCCACAGGATCATATAAATAGAATCAACAAATAAAGCTAAGAAAATGAAGACGCGCATTTGATCTAGATTCCATCCCGCTAAGCGAGAGGTATGTCTATAAAGAACTTCGTATAAAATCAATTGTGTCGAATACCAGATAAACTCAGCACAGATCAAAATAAAGAAATTAAATCTAAATTCTAAATCCGCCACGAAGCTTGCGCGAAAAAAAGATTTATAAAGAATATAATATTTTTTAATTGTATCTGCGAAACTCATCAGGCACCAGTCCCGGTGTATTCGCGTAGACCTTTGCTCCAAAGTAATCTGCACAAAATGGAAGATAAAATAAATGAAACAAAAACAGAGATAAAGCCTTGATAAATCAGATCGATCTGACATCGGCCGGTCATGTAAGCTACAGGAATGTAAACACCTGACGAAAAGGGTAAGATCAATAGAATTTTAGCTAAGACTGCGGGCATCAGATCAATCGGAACAAGTTCTCCGGCCAAAAGCCACAGCGATAAATTTTTGACCAGAGTAAACGATTTTACCTTAGTCATAAAGAAGGCCAAAGTGCTAACAATAAAACTGAGGTTATGAATCAGAAACAGATAACAAATCACCAGTGAAAAAGCTAAAGGCAGTCGGCTGTAATTGATCGGGAGCTGATAAATTTGGGTAATGATCAAAGGAATGATAATCGATACGATCGTGGTGGTGAATTTGTATCCCATCAACTGAGATAAGTAATATTCATAAAAACTAATCGGTCGGGTCAGGACGATATTAATATTTCCACTGGCCACTTCTTCCACCATCATGGATTCATACATCCAGCTGATACCAACCCGGCCTAAAAACGGAGCCCACACCACGTAGGCTAGGTACATGTTGCGATCAAAACCGCCGATGGTTAAAGAATCGGTGGCATTAAAGATGGCTAACCACAATATAAGTTCTATACCCACTGAAATCAGGGGCTGCAGCATGGAATCAATAAAAAAATTAAATCTGTACTCTAAATTTGTAACGACTGCCAAGTTACAAAAGGCCAGATTCCTTCGCCAAAAAGCGATGAATAACTTCCTCAAAATCGACCTCATCAATTTTTAAATCAACCACTTCGCCTTGTTTCATAATTTCACCGAGCTTATTTGACAGCTCGTGTGATTCATAAACTAATTCATGTTCTTTCGTATCATTTTTATAACGATAAATAATTTTTTTAGAAATTTTGGCCTCAGATGTGAACTCATCAACCGTACCGTTGTAAACCAGTTCGCCCTTTGATATCAGCAATAAATTATCGGCTAATTCAGAAATATCATCCATGTAATGAGATGTTAAAATCACCACCGGCTTATATTCTTTGACGTAATTTTCTAAAAAATGACGAATGGCATTTTGCGCCACGATATCCAGCCCAATTGTCGGTTCATCTAAAAATAAAACTTGGGGACGATGAAGTAATGATCCGATGATTTCCATTTTCATACGCTCGCCAAGACTTAAACGACGTAACTGCGTATCTAATACATGGGAACAACCAAGCATTTCCGCCAATTGGTTCACTCGCATTTTGGCATCAGATATATTGATATCATAAATATTAGCTAAAAGGGCGTAACTATCACGAGCTGAAATATCCCACCACAACTGATTTTTTTGACCCAGCAAAGGACTCATTTGTTTTAAATAATCATAATCACGTTCCCAAGGATTAAACCCCAGGACCGAGACTTCTCCTTCGGAAGGGTAAATCAAACCAGCCAAAACTTTTAAAAGCGTCGTTTTACCAGCGCCATTCGAGCCAATCAACCCAACGATTTTTCCCGGCTCAATTTGCAGATTAATATTTTGCAGCGCCACTTTTTCCGTGTATTGACGATTCCATAAACCTTTGATGGATTCGACCACGCCTTCTTTTTTAGAATAGGTTTTGTAAACGCGCTTAAGATTTTTGACCTCGATGGCATAGCTCATGGAACCTATTCTGAATAAGATCAGAATTGAAGGCAAGATATTGCGATTTAATTTAAAAAATAAAGCCTCTCAATTTGAGAACTTGTTTCCATTTTTTGCTTCAATTTGATAAATAAGCTCGGTGTGTTGACATTATTTGCAAAAAGCATAGACTATATGAATGAAGCCACGTCTAAACAAAAATCAAAATGGTATGTCCTTGATCGAAGTTTTAGTAGTCACAGCGATCATGGGAATTATTTCCGTAGCCATGATGACTTCGCTAGACAATGCCAACAAAGCGTCTAAATCAAACCAACTGACCATTGAAGCCAATGACCTAGATAATAGAATACAAGGTTATTTTTTAAAGAGTGAATACTGTAAAGCCACTTTAGGTGGGAAGAGCATTGCGCCTGGTGGTCAACAGACTATCACTGAGATAAAAAAAGATGCCACGACGACTTTAATATCAAGTATTCCCGGCCCGAATAAAATCGGAAATCTTTTAGTTAAAAATATGCTACTCAAAAGAAATGCAGGAGCCGCAAATGAGGTTGAACTTCTGGTTACCTTCGAAAAAGTAAATAAAACAAACAGTGTTGGATCTGATACTTTCAAACCGCGAACAGTAAGTATTCAGGCCGTATTTGACATACCAGCTAATCCAAATAAAATTTTGACGTGCTATTCAAATATAGACAGTGCCATCACAACAGCTCGACAATTAACATGCGAAGATATGTGTGGACCGAATTGTTGGAACGGCGTAAAATGTGTTTTCCCACCTGCAAGACAAGTATACACAGACCCAGTTACAGGTAACTTAACGAAGTACTCAACCGTCAGGGTATCGAATCAACTGAGTTGCTCAAAGTGTTCAGCTCCACACCATAAATACGAATGCAACCCTTGTCCAAGCGGTTCTAGTGAAAGTTCCAGAATTTGTAGTGGCCATGATTTGGGATGTCCCGTAATAGGTGGGTCATATAGAAAAGATTGCGTCTCAACTTGTACTGCGACAATTCCAGCTCAACCTTATGGAAATCTTATTCCATTTTAGTCTAAAAAATTACGACAACTTCGCTTTTAAAATCTGCGCTTGAACCGCGCTTAACGAAGTTCCACCTTCGGAAGTGCGAGCTTTCATCACGCTCAAATGTGGTAAAACCTTTAAGCTTTGTTCATCAAATAAAGGACTGAAAACTTTTAATTCGTTTAAAGTCATGTCTTCTAAGATCACATTATTTTTTAAACAATGATTCACCACTTTTCCGGTCACTTCATGGGCTTGACGAAACGGTAGTCCTTTTTTTACTAAATCATCGGCGAGATCTGTCGCGTTCGATAAATCGCCGCGCAATGATTTTTGCATGTTTTCGGCTTTCCATTTAGTGTTCTCTAACATGATTAATGTCAGACGAACCGAGGCGCGAACGGTATCTAATCCTTCGAATAAATAATATTTATCTTCTTGAAGATCTCGGTTGTAGGAAAGGGGTAAGCCTTTTAGTAAAGTGAGAGCGCCCATTAATGATCCGTAAAGGCGGCCAACTTTTCCTCGGATGAGTTCTGCCACGTCAGGATTTTTCTTTTGAGGCATGATCGAACTGCCGGTTGTGACTGAATCTCCCATTTGGACAAATCCAAATTCAGGCGTGCTCCAGATAATGAGTTCTTCACAAAGACGCGACAAATGCATCATAATTAAAGATCCATTCGTCAAAAATTCGATGATAAAATCACGATCAGAAACGGCGTCTAAAGAATTTTCGGTTACTTTGTGAAAGTTTAAAGCTTTCGCTACCATTTGGCGATCGATGGGGAATCCGGTTCCCGCAAGAGCTGCGGAACCCAGTGGTAAGGTATTAATCCGATTATAGCTTTGAGATAAGCGTTCACCATCACGATTAAACATCCAGTAGTAAGCCATCAAGTGATGCGCTAAAGATACGGGTTGAGCATGTTGCATATGCGTAAAGCCCGGAAGAATTGTTTCTAAGTTTTTTTCAGCAGTCGTTAAGAAGTACTGCTTCAGAGCTTTAAGTTCTTCAGACAACTGAGTCACTTGATCACGTAAATAAAGACGGGTGTCGGTAGCCACTTGGTCATTACGACTACGAGCTGTATGTAATTTACCTGCGACGGCTCCGATTTTTTTTGTTAAATTGATTTCAATTTCAGAATGGATGTCTTCGGCTTCGGGATTGAGTTGAATTTTTCCCGTAGCGATATCTTCGTGAACGGCATTAAGACCATTCACAATTTGAGTCGCTTCCGCTTTGGAAATAACGCCGACATGACCCAGCATAGTGGCGTGAGCGATAGAACCTTTAATATCAACATCCCATAAACGAGCGTCGATACTCATGGAAGCGGAGAATTTTTCGACCTCTTTATTTGTGTCTTCTTCAAAAGCTCCGCCCCATAATTTCATAGATCATCCCTACATTTCTGTTTTAAATTTTTCAGCTAAATGTCCGAACATACGCGGTTGCATACCGAAGTTTTTCACAGAGCCTGTGCTTTCACGTTGATCGAATGTGGTCGAATCAAAGCTAGCTAAATCTTCTGAGTAAAGAGCCCATTTAGAGCTGCGTCCCAGAACTGTGGTTTGGCCTTTGAAAAGTTTGAGTTTTACTTCGCCGGTGACGCGCTCTTGAGTTTTTTGGATGAAACATTCTAAATCTGTTTTGAACGGATCCCACCACAGACCTTCGTAAGCTAATTTGCTCCATTCCAGATCCACGGTTTTTTTGAAACGAATTTCATCACGAGTGAGTACTAAATTTTCTAAAGCTTGATGCGCTTTTAATAAAACCACTGATCCTGGACATTCGTAGTTTTCACGAACCTTAAGACCCATCATGCGATCTTCCATGATATCGATACGTCCGATACCGTGATCGCCAGCGATTTTGTTTATTTTAAGAACCAATTGCGCTGCAGACAGTGTTTCGTTATTCACTGAAACAGGAATTCCTTTTTTGAATTGGATCGTCATTTCCGTCGCCGCGTTCGGCGTATTTTCAACGGATTTGGTCCATTGGAAAATTTCTTCCGGCGGAGCAAAATCCGGTTCTTCTAAGCGTCCGCCTTCGATGGAGCGACCCCAAAGATTTTCATCGATACTCCAGATTTTTTCTAAAGATTGAGCTATGGGAACGTTATTTTTTTTGGCGTATTCAATTTCCCAACTGCGAGTCATATTGCGTTCGCGAACGGGCGCATGAATGGTGGCATTAGACATCAGCGATCGGATACCAAATTCGATACGGTATTGGTCATTTCCTTTTCCCGTGCAGCCGTGAGCAAAAGAAGTGATTCCTAATTTCTTTGCCACTTCGACCGCTTTGGCCGCAATCAAAGGACGAGCGATAGACGTCGACATCGGGTAGCCTTGGTAATCACCGTTAGCTTGTAAAGCAGTGAAGCAGAAGTCTTTTGTAAATTCTTCTTTAGCATCTACGGTGTAATGTTCTGTTCCTAAAATTTTTGCTTTCTCAGCAGCCTGATCGATGTCCGCTTGGGGTTGACCCACATCGACAGTGACAGTGATTACATCTTTGTAGCCGTATTCTTGGCGCATAAGCGGAATACAAATAGATGTATCCAATCCACCAGAGTACACGAGTAAAACTTTTGAGTTTTCAGAGGCCATTTTTATCTCCATTTTTTTGCAATTTTGTCGGTTTCGATATGCAAAGTACATGTGAGTATTTATGCAGTCAAATGAATTCTATTGTTTAATATACTTGACAAATGCATAGAAATACATAATTATGCAACAATGATGCATAAAAATGTTTCTCAAAATTTAGACAAAAAACACGTTCCCACCGTATCGATCGTCGGTGCACGAGGATATTCTGGATTAGAACTAGTCCGTATTTTATTAAATCACTCTGGTGTAGAATTGAAATATTGCTTCGCTACAGAGGCGTTTTCATTAGAGAATTATTTTTCTAATCCTAAAATTAATTCGGTCCAGTGTTACGCTCAATCAGAAATTTTAAATTACAAAACAGATATCGTATTTTTAGCGACGCCAGCAGAAGTATCTCTCCATTTAGCGCCGCAACTCATTGAAAAACACAAATGTTTAGTCATCGATGTCAGTGGCGCTTTCCGTTTAAAAAATAATTCTTACTCAAAATGGTATGGATTTGATCACGATCAGACCAATTTATTGTCGCAAGCCGTCTATGGATTGAACCCCTGGGCCGCTCCAGCAGCGGGAAATGATCATAAACTCATCGCGAATCCAGGATGCTATGCCACATCGATCATGATGGGATTGTTGCCATTATTAAAATCGGACTTGATTGAGACTGACTCTGTTGTGGTCGATGCTAAATCAGGAACAACCGGCGGCGGAAAAAAACCTACGGAAAATTTACTCTTCTCAGAAGTCGACGGCGAATGTTTGCCTTATAAAATTGGTCAACATCAGCATTACCCAGAAATCCAAGAATATTTAGAAAAGTTCTCGGGGAAGAAAATTGATTTCCATTTTTCAACTTCGCTGTTGTCAGCGAGACGTGGAATTATTTCCAGCATTTTTGCCAAATTAAAATTCGGAGTGACCGAGGCTGATGTTCAAAAATCTTTTTCAATTTATTATGAAAATCAACCGATGATCCAATTTGGCAGTTTGAAAAAACGTCCGCAACTGGCGTCACTTAAAAAAGTGGTGGGAACAAACAATACGCATATTTCCTACACAGTTGATGGACAAAAACTTTATGTCTTTTCGGTGATTGATAATTTAGTCAAAGGTGCTGCGGGGCAGGCCGTTGAAAATATGAACAAGAGTTTCGACTACCCGATCGATATGGGTCTTTCCCAATTGGAGGCGCTACAATGATGACACCAGGACCTGGATTAAATAGAACTTTGTTACCGAAGGGTTTCTCTGCGGGTGGAATTAATAGTGGAGTTCGTCGCTATCGTCCTGATTTAGGGATTATTATTTCTGACTTTCCTGCAGTAGCGGCCGGTGTGTTTACTTTGAATCAATGTAAAGCGGCTCCGGTTATATTTAGTCAAGCGCGTGTGCCATCTGCGGACATCCGTGCCATTATCACAAATTCAGGCCAAGCTAATGCGGCTACGGGTGATATGGGTGTAGAAAAAAATTTAATGATGGTTTCCGCTACAGCGAAATCATTGGGTTGTTCTATTGATCAAGTTCTCGTGGCGAGCACCGGAGTCATCGGACACCAACTTGATACTGATAAAATTTTACCAGCCATTCCTGAACTCATCGAACGAGCCCATGAAACAGCCGAAGCTTTTGCTGGCGCGATCATGACCACAGATTTAGTTCCCAAAACGGCAACCAATGAATTGCAATTATCGTCAGGTGCCGTTCGTATTACCGGAATCTCTAAAGGTTCAGGGATGATTCACCCGAATATGGCGACTATGCTGGGGTACATTATTTCTGATGTTAAGATCTCTAAAGAATTTGCGCATGAATGTTTAAAAACTGCGGTGGATATCAGTTTTAATATGATTAGTGTTGATGGTGATTCATCAACGAATGACTGTTGTTTTTTGATGGCAAATGGTGCTAGCGGAGTCGAATTAAAAACTGAAGACGCTCTTAAAAAATTCCAAACAGCTGTGAATGAACTTTCTATTTTCTTAGCTAAATCCATTGCGGCTGACGGAGAAGGCGCTTCTAAACTGGTGGAAGTCGAGATCATCGGTTCAGACGACAAAGAAATTGCCAAACGCGCGGCACGTGGCGTGACGTTGTCTCCTTTGATCAAGACGGCACTTCATGGTGAAGATCCTAACTGGGGTCGTATTTTGGCTCGTTTAGGGGCTGAACAAGTTCCGGCGAATCAATTAAATAAAATGAGTCTCAGTTTACAAGGTGTAAAAATATTTGAAAACGGGCAACCGTTAGCTTTTATCCGAGACGAAGTAAAAGCGTTGTTAAAACAATCAAATATTTTTATCAAAATTGATTTGAAGTCGGGCGACGTGAGACAAACTGCCTGGGGTTGTGATTTATCTAAAAAATATGTTGAAATTAATACGGAGTATTCATGATGAAAAATTTAGACAGAGTTGTTTTAAAATTAGGTGGATCGTCCTTACAAGATCCAAGTGCTTTAAAAGAAGTGATTGAATCTATCCGCGGTTATTTACGCTATGAATATCAAGTGATTATCGTTCATGGTGGTGGACCGATGATCAATCAAGAATTAACGAACCAAGGAATTTCTTGGAAGTTTATCAATGGTCAACGTCAAACGACGGGTGAAATGATCACAGTGATTGAAGATGTGCTCGTAAATAAAGTGAATAAAGATTCAGTTACACATTTAAACAGAGCCAATAATAATGATGTAGGTCTTTCCGGAGCTCAAGATACTTAATTATCTACTACATTACACGAAGA
>CALMPX010000474.1 GCA_937871355.1 uncultured Bdellovibrio sp. | reverse complement strand
TTATGACAGACCTAAATACATTTTCAGATCTAAAAACGGATACTTTTTAAATAAATCAGTGAAAGTTCAAAATTTAGTTTTTAATAGAGGGGAAAATTAATGAAAAAATTTATCTTAGCTGTAATACTCGTCTTTTGCGCGAACGTATTTGCTCAAAATACGAATACTTGTTCAAGTACAACATTCCCAGCTAGTGGCGGCGGAGTAACTGTTTGGCCTTGGTCTTTGGCAAAACCTTTCCCATGGACATCCATCCAAGGTGTTTGGACTGCTGTCGGAGCCGACAAGTCAAACTTAGTTTTTGAATTCAAAGTCACGCGATCAACTGATAAAATTAAACAATTATTTGTCGAAATTTATAATCGCGAAGATTGCAAAAAAGCTTACATGCGCGGTGTCGGTGTTGTTAATGCTGATCAAAAAAATGTGGTTCGTGTAAATATGAATAACGTTTTAATGAAATTAGCGATGTTCAACACGGCCGACTTAGAAATGGACGCCAACTCGTGCGGTACTAAAACACTTGGCGCGACTTTCTACCGCCTGACTGAACCTGAGGACTCGTTTTATGAAAACTCATCAGGCTCGACGAATGCGTCCCAAAGCTCAAACATCGTCCTTAAAAAAGTCTCAAACGCAAACTTATACCGTTGTAAAAAATAGACTGACCTAACATGAACAGGGCCTTGTAAAATAAGGCCTTAACGCTCTTAACCCGCTCAATGCGGGTTTTTTTGTATCGTAAGACACAGAAGAGCAACATCCACAGAATAAGCCAACGCGGATTTATATAGACAACACTTTGATTTAAAATCAGGCAGGAATTTTTTTCTTATCGCCTTAAAAAGACTTGAGTCTCAAGCTCTCCAAAGCTATATCTATTCAACATAAATTTTTCTATCAATAGGGAGTTAGCTCAGTTGGTAGAGCGCCACCCTTACAAGGTGGATGTCGCAGGTTCGAATCCTGTACTCCCTACCATCTCTTTTTAACCCAGCGTAACTGCTGGGTTTTTTGTTTCTGGAACATGTTTACAACGAATTACAGCGACTTTTCTTTTTTGTACGTTTCTTTATAATAGCTTTGAAGTAATGAATCTTGTGGTTTCGCATAGACCTGAGCAATCTCCATTGAGCTTACGCCCAGCACGGCTTGCACCATGGCAACACTGCCGGTTTTATTATAAATATCCGTGGCTCCGCCTTTTCGCAGTATGTGCGTTGATCTGAATGGCAAGCCTGTGGCCTTCATAGCCTTATCTTATTCATGCTGAATTTGTCTGTAGGTTAAGTAATTACCATCAATTGTAAACACTCCTTCGCTTGAATTAGTAGTGTCCGAAACAAGCTGCTTAATTAACTCGATAAACAGTTTGTGAATTCAAAAACCAATCTTAAAAAACTCATTGCGGCTAACAATTTGAATGCGCTGAAGCTGTCAAAAGCTACTGGTATTCCTAAAGCTACATTGTCAGATTGGCTTTTAGGAAATTCTCCAAAAACATTACTCAAGTTAAAACAGTAGCTGAATATTTTAATGTATCAATTGATGAGTTGGTCTTTGGTGATTCAAAAAAATCGAACTGTCTAGTTCAACACTGTTGAACTTTTTGACGGTGACTGTCAGTGACTCTTTTTGAATCGTTTTAGATAGTCTAATGTCTTTAGATCAAATTAAAGCAGTTTTAAATTTGGAATTGTATTTGCTTAAATTAATCTCAAGGATTCGTTTCGTTTGAACAACAGCGAAATTAGTCCCGCTAACTTTGGAACGCTATTAATTAAACCAAGGAATAATTTTACCATGCAAAATCAAAAATACGCGTTAGTCGCTCTTGCCATATTAAGCTCATGTGTAAAAACTATCGAAAAGCCTGTAGTAACCACCGTGGAAAAGCCTATCGTTATTACAAATACAGAAATATTAAAAGTCCCGGAAGTTGTATTTTTAGATCGCAGTGTTGGAGTTTTTGGGACACCAAAAGCAATTAAAGAAACTACTCAAAACACTCAACTTGCCGGTATGGCAGTTGCGAAAGTAATGTCAGTTACTGGCGCGAGTGGAACAGGTTTTTTCATTTCTAAAGATGGGTTATTTTTAACAAATGAACACGTTATTCCAATTTCGAGTTGTATGAAGAAAAAATGCGCAGGATTTAAAATTGTTACTGGGCTGGGATCAGGTCAGCAAATTAAGCAATATACTGACTTCACTGTTCTAGCTCAAGAGGCTGGGGATTATGATTTTACATTACTTAAAGTAAATTTAAAAAATGGTGAAACGGTTGATTACTTAAACTTGAGTTTTGAATCACCAAACTTTTCATCTAAAGAAGCCATTTCAAATTTTGCTGTATTTGGGCATCCTGCGGGGGCCAGTCTTCACGTTTCTCCGGCATTGCCGACGACCATTATTAACACTAATCTTGAGTTCAAAGCAGTTGTTATACCTGGAAACAGCGGTGGACCACTTATTGATTTAAAAACCAATATCGTTTATGGTTTAGTTAAAAGCATGAGGACTTCGCCGACGCTTGACGAGTCTGGAAGTACTTTTTATGAAAATACAAATCACTCAACGAGTATTCAAAAATTAAACGAATACATTAAAAAAGAAACCAATTTGGAATTGCTAAGTTTAAATACAAGTTCAGATTTAAAAAGCTTAGATAAATCCTTAACAGAAGACAACTCTATTTCAGATGAAGACTTTTTGGGAGCGCTCCGCCGATCTGCAGGTGACGTTCGAGCCTCAATAGCCATGCAAAAATTTGTTAGAATAATTGGTACACCCGACGAAAAAAGAACCCTTTCTTTAATGTTAAAGCAAGGATCAAAAGAAAATCCAATCAACATGCAAACGTTGAATCAGCTTTTTAAACTAGGTTTGCAAATCGGAAGAGATTTAAGTTTTACATTTGAAGAAAACCAAATTATTCTCGGTGAAATTAATAATATTAATGATAAAATGGCGAGAGCCAGCACCCAACTTTACTATTTATTTTTAAAAGATAAAACAGCAGCTAAGTGGCAGCAGGGTATATGTCTTACCGCGATTCCTCAAATCACAGCAACTTTAATGTTGAATGCTTACTACTGCTTATCTAATGTAAATCCAAACGGAGAGAGCATCGTTAAGCTCTATTACAACGATTTAATCAAAAGTACTGATACAACCCTGTCTCTTGACAAGGTTACGTCTATTGCGAGCTTTTTATTAATGATGTCTACGATTGGTGTATCTTCTGATGACGATATAAAAACAGTGGAACTAATAAATCAGTATATTAAAAATAAAAATCGAGATTATCAAGTGCTGATGACATCTGACTGCTACGCCAGTGGCATGTGAACAGGCGTTTACGGTATTGGAAGTCTCAATGAACTATTTCCGAGTCAAGCAGTGATGTTAATTTACTG
>CALMPX010000473.1 GCA_937871355.1 uncultured Bdellovibrio sp. | reverse complement strand
CGATCGCGCTAGAACGTATTTCAGAAAAAGCCGCTTCTTAAATCTTAAAAGCTATAAAAAAAATAGCTTCGATCTAATTCGCCTTTGGTAATTTGAATGCGATAGCGATTCCAATCCAGAGGCCATTGCTCAGTAGACACTCGGTCAGCCCATTCTATTAAAATAACGCTTTGAGAATTTTGAAATAAATCCCACAAACCTGACGATTCTATATCATCTTCGCTTTGTAAGCGGTACAAATCTAAATGCTCAATGGATATGTTTTCATGATTCAAAACAACAGGATAAGAATGATGTAAAGCATACGTAGGTGATGTGACCTGAGTATAACCACATGATATAAGAATTTCGCTAACTAAAGTCGTTTTTCCAGCGCCTAAATCTCCATCAAGTAAAATCAAAGTGCGCTGCTTTAAATGGGGTTTGATTTGATCGACAATTTTTTTTAAATCATCGAAGTTTTGAATAGTTTCGCTGAAAATCAAATTCACTATTTGAGTTCTTTTTCTAAGAAAGAGGCAAACTCCTCGGCAATTTGCAAAATCAAATTCTTATCATTACCTTCAACTAAAATCCGAATCAACGGCTCTGTTCCAGAAAATCGAATGAAAATTCGGCCGGTTCCAGCTAATAATTTTTCTTTGGCTTTAAGTAACTCATTGTAACCTACGATATCTTCAAGTTTTTTTCTTTTTTCCACATGGCAATTTATTAAAACTTGAGGAACTTCGACCAGAATGTCAGACAGTTCACTCATTTTTTTTCCAGTCTCCTTCATGACAGACAAAACATTCAACGCCGCAACAACACCATCTCCGGTCGTCGAGTCATCAAGGAAAATAATATGTCCTGACTGCTCACCGCCTAAATTATAATTATTTTTACGCATCTCTTCGACGACGTATTTATCTCCGACATTTGTTTTTATAACTTTTATACCAGACTCATTCATTTTCTTTTCTAAACCGAAATTACTCATTTGAGTGACGACTAAAGTATTCTGTTTCAAAGTGCCTTTTTCTTTCAAGTGCAGTGCGCACAGAGCTAAAATATGATCTCCGTTCAATATTTTTCCTCGTTCGTCCACCATGACCACTCGGTCAGCATCGCCGTCCAAACCAATTCCCACATCAGCACGGTACTGAATCACGGCTTGCGCAATTTGCGATGGATGAAGTGCTCCGGCTTTATCATTAATATTAATTCCGTTTGGTTGATGACCTAATTGAATGACTTCCGCACCGAGCTCTTCGAAAATAGCGGGAGCGACTTTGTAGGCTGATCCATGGGCCGTATCTAATACAATACGCATTCCGTCTAAGGTGTAGGCTAATGGAAAAGTAGATTTGGCATGAACGATGTAGCGACCCTGCGCATCTTCAATTCGTTTTGTTCTTCCGACTTCTTTTGAATGAGGCAAAAATTTATGGAGCTCGTCGCTAGCCACTAAGGCTTCAATTTCTTTTTCCAATTTATCATCGAGCTTAAAACCATCTGGACCAAAAATTTTAATTCCATTATCTTGAAAGGCGTTATGTGATGCTGATATGACAATTCCCGCTGCGGCCCGCATCGTACGAGTTAAATAGCCTATCCCAGGCGTTGGAAGTGGCCCTACTAATTGAACGTAAATACCCATCGAATTTAATCCACTGGCTAAAGCTTGCTCAATCATGTAACCAGATAATC
>CALMPX010000472.1 GCA_937871355.1 uncultured Bdellovibrio sp. | reverse complement strand
GATTAATTGGTGAATCTTTTCAATGTATTCTTTTTCGTCGTACTGATGATCTTCATCTTCAAGACCGCGGAAGATGGCTTTAACTTTGATACGACCTTGATCTAAACGTTTACCCAAGTTGATGATTTCAAAAGTTCCTAACGGAGACATCAACATGGCGCGAACGATTTCACGTTCCCCTTTTTCAATACGACGTGCAATTTCAACTTCACCCTCACGAGTTAATAATGAAACTGAACCCATTTTGCGAAGGTATAAACGAACAGGATCGGCTGACTTAACGTCTTCCACTTCTTTCGCGTCTTCTTCGTCTTCTTCCTCTTTATCAACGTCAGATAAGAATTCTTCGCGCTCTTCGGCTTTAGCTGCTTCAGAGTACTCAGTAATAACTACGCCGTTAGCTTCGAGTGAATGCATGAAAGCATCAAGCACTGACGCCGCGACAACTTCGATAGGCAAAGCATCATTGATCTCTTCGATCGTGATGCGACCTTTTTCTTTTGCTAACTTGATTAATTTTTGAAGCTCTTCTTTAGCGACAACATCTTGCTCAGCAATTGTTAAGATTCTATTTTCTGCTTTATCAGGCTGAGTTTGTTTTTGATTTGTATTTATAATATCGCTCGACATGAAACCTCACTCATTTTTAAAAACAAAACTAAGGAAAACTATTTTTTTAAAGACAGCCTGCTCTTTTGCAATTCGACAAATTCTTTCAGCTTATCAACATCAAAACCTCGTTTGTCGGATTTGATATCGCTCGCCATTTTCTTTGACTGCGCTTTAATAAAATTTTGCTGAATCTTTAAAATTAAATCCGATAAATATTTTTGCTCTTTTTCAACATCGAATTCTTGGTGGTGTGGCGACGCGGCCGCGGCACCTAAATTCGAATTGGGAAAGAGCATTTCTGGTTTATCAATTTTATCAATCAGCAAGGTGAAAAACTTATCAAATTTTTGGGCCCCTTGTCTATAAACTTGCTCACCTATTTCAAGGATTTTACGAACTCCTAAATGATTGATTTGGCTTAGTATTTGCTTAAAGCCAAAAACTTGCATGCGCTCTGAAGTTTCACCGTTGTCATTCGTTTCTTCTTTTGATGTCGGCTCTGAATATTGAAGAAGCCATTCAAAATTGGCACGACTCTTGAGTCCCATCTGTAAAAGCATAAGCTCGACTTGATTCGCATCCGAGATCTTAATTTTCTCGGTCAGTGCTCCGAATGGATCATTCGGATCGAGCTGTCTTTCGGTGTCCACGCTCGAAATTGCGGTGGCGTTTCCATCAACATGAACACCATTTGATGATTGTAAGTTTTGCACGTTTTGACCCCGATTTGCCTCTGCAGAGCCTTGTCTATTAGCGTTATTTACGCCAGCGGTGCTGGCTTGCAAGGCCGAACGGAGCCAATCTTTAGTTACATTCATGCGCATCATCAAATCTTCCGCGTACAAACCCTTCAATCGATTATCTGAAATCGAATCAAAAATCGGCTTGAGGCGATCCACTAATTTTACTTTTTGCGAAGCTTCACCGCGGTAATCCGTCATCCAACTTTGTAAAACAACGTTAAACAAATCCGATGATTTTTGAATTTTTTCATTCATAGCAGCTAAACCAAACTTGTTTACAAATTCGTCTGGATCTTTGGCATCAACTAAAACTAATCCACGTGGATATAATCCTTGAGATAATAAAATAGATAAACTTCTCTCGGCGGCCATTTGTCCGGCTTCGTCGCCGTCAAATAAGACCACCACATTATTGGTCATACGTTTGATGAGTTTCGCATGCTCAAGGGTTAATGCTGTACCCATTGAAGCCGCCACATTTTTTAATCCCGCTTGGTAAAGACTGACTAAATCCATATAGCCTTCAACGATCACTACGCAGTCTTCAGAACGAATATATTTTGCCGTTTGAGCCAGCCCATACAGAACTTTACTTTTTGAAAAGACCACGGTTTCGGGCGAATTGAGATACTTAGGTTCACCTTGATCGTGAATGCGACCGCCAAAAGCTAAAACTTCGCCGCTGGGTGAAATGATCGGAAACATAAGCCTATCGCGGAAAAGATCGAAATAACCATTTCCTTCTTTGCGCGCTTTAACGAGCTTAGCTTCGTCGGCTAGTGGCAGCGGAAAATTATTTTTTTGCAAATGCAAAGTGAGACGATCCCAATCTGTTGATGAATATCCAATTTGGAATTCTTCAATTGTTTCCGGAGATAACTTTCTTTTTAAAATATATTGTTTGATCGGAGAATCAGTCGCAGACCGTTTTAATGTTTCTCGAAAAAAATGGGCCGCCTCTTTATTCATTTTTAAAACTTGTTTTTTAATGTCTTGTGATTGGGCGTACTGATCTTGTTTTCCATCATTGACTATCGGGATCGCAATCCCGTGGCGATCGGCCAAGTATTCCAAGGCTTCGGGAAAATTCATTCCGTTGTAATCACGAAGAAAAGTAAAAATATTTCCACTTTTTTTACAACCAAAGCAGTGATAAACCTGCTTGGCTTCACTCATCGAAAAACTGGCGGTTTTTTCTTGATGGTCTGGAAACGGACAGCGCCCCATGAAACCTGCGCCACTGGGTTTTAATTGCGTATATTGGGAAATGATATCAAGTAAGCTGGAGGCCTCTTGGACTTTGTCGATAAACTCGGGCGGGTATCGCATCAAAGACCTCCTTTATGAAATTTCAAATGGAAAAAAATACGATATTTAAATTAATATGATTCGAGAAACTAAACTGGTAAGGCGGCTAATTTGGCTTTGATGATCTCGCTGATCATCTTGCCGTCGGCCTGTCCCGCTGTGCGCGCTTGAGTTTCTTTCATCACTGTGCCCATGTCTTTAACTGACTTAGCTCCGACTGATGCGATCACGTCGTTCACGATTTTTTCGACATCGGCTTGGCTCATTTGAGTCGGCATGTAGGCTTCTAAAACTTTTAATTCAGCCGATTCTTGGTCCGCTAAATCCATGCGATTCGCCGTGGTAAACTGTTCGATCGATTCTTTACGTTGTTTAACTAATTTTTTAATGACGGCCATCACGTCATCGGCCGTAATCGGAGTTGGTCTTGAATCAATTTCTTTATTTTTGATGGCTGATTGTAAAAAACGAAGTGTGTTTAATTTTACTGAATCTTTAGCTAACATAGCCGATTTAACGTCAGCGGTGATTTTTTCTCTGATTTCCATAAAACATCCATTACTCTTATTGTGAAATTTTTTTGAAAGGGCGCATCGAGCTCAAAAACAAAGTCCCTCTTTTTAAAGGAGGGACTTTCGAAAATTAAGATTACTCTTGTTCTCTTTGTCTGAAACCGCCAGTACGTACTTTTTTATGAGCGCGTTTACGAGCAGCGATAGATTTTTTCTTACCTGCAACACTTGGTTTTTCGAAGTGTTCGCGTTTTTTTACATCAGAAAGGATTCCTGCTTTTTCACAAGATTTTTTAAATTTTCTGAACGCTGATTCGAAACTTTCTCCGTCACGAATTTTAACTAAAGCCATGATTAATTCACCATCCTTCCCAATCGAAATAAAATACATTATACATGTATTTGTAACTACATAGGTTTTACTATGTAATAGGTCATATTAAACAAGGATTTGAAACTATGACATCTGATCATCAAACGCAAGAAATTGGTGCAAAGTTCGATTTAAAAATGATGAAAAAAGCCTTAGATCTGGCTCGTAAATCCGAATCCATCGGCGAAGTACCTATTGGTGCTGTTATTACCGACAAAAACGGCAAAATCATCGCCCAGTCCACCAACTTACGTGAAACTAAGTGCACTGTTCTTGGGCACGCCGAGCTCGCTGCCATTCACCGCGCTTGTAAAACGCTTGGCTCTTGGAGACTCACAGACTGCACTTTGTACGTGACCCTCGAGCCGTGCTTTATGTGCTCAGGCGCCTTAGTCCAGTCCCGCATTGGTCGAGTTGTTTTTGGTGCGCGCGACCCTAAAGGTGGCGCTTTGGTTTCTTTGGGAACTTTAGGAAATGATACACGATTAAATCATCAATTTGAAATCACCGAAGGAGTTCTCGCCGAAGAATGTGGAAAAGTTTTGAAAGATTTTTTTAAGAAGAAAAGAAAGTAAATTCTTAAACACCTTTGTATTTAATTTTTTTCGCGTCCAGAATTTTTTTCATTTGGTCGCGCTTGTCTCCTTGAACTTCGATAAAGCCTCCGTCCGGAGTCATTTCGTATGTTCCACCAACACCACATTTAATTTTAAATTCTTTAGTTAATTCTTTTAAAAACGTTTCGTGCTTTGGAAGTTTATCTAAAACAGTAACGATTTTTCCGCCTCGTCCATTTTTTTCAATTCTAAAAACAGCAGTGAATTGATTACTATCGACCAGCTGAGTTTGCTGCTTTTGCTGCAAAGCCTTTTGCAATGATCCTTCAATAATTCCTTTATCTTTAGGATCATCGGAATAGACAAGCACGCGATCAGGTTCATTATTTGGTTTTTTATTTTTTGAAGACATAGCTCAAACTAGTTAAATTTCGCTCTGGAATCAATTCATTTCCAAGCGCGCCTCAGGTTGACGTTTATACGACCCTGTCAAAAAGATCACCAGCCCAAATTAGTCTAACCCCTTTAATTTACAGCTGTAAGTCGCACTAATATTGCAACTTAAGCCACTATGAAAACACTATCCATTATTTTAAGTCTTATCGTTTCCACAACAGCCCTGTCTCAAGAGGTTCTCTATCGCCGCACTTGGTTGGCGAAAAATTTTTCAACAAAGAACCGTTTAGTTAAAGTGGCTTTCTTTGATGCGGATAGCACTTTACGTGTTTCCTTATCAGGTTCTGTTTCAGCGAATGGTGATAAAGACGTCATGCTTTTACCGTTTGTTTCTCGTCGTATCGCTGAACTCAATGAAAAAGGCTATTTGATTATGATCGTTTCTAATCAAGGTGGCGTGGCCAAAGGTTTGCTTCCAATTGAAACGGCTGACAAAGCTTTAAAGTATACCGCTGATCTGATTAAAGTTGAAAACGCAGCGGCGACGATTCACTTCATCGACTTTGCTGAGCAAGAAGATAGCTTCCGTAAACCTTTAACTGGAATGGCTGTTAACTTATCTTTAGCTTTAGCTAAAAAGAATTTAAAAATTGATTGGACCCAATCTTTTATGGTGGGAGATTCCGCCTATAAAAAAGGTGATCTCAGACCTGATGGACAGCCCGGAACACATTTTTCGAACAGTGACCGTTTGTTCGCAGAAAATCTGAATATTCCATTTTATGAGCCTAATAAATTCTTCGGATGGAAGTGCCATGGCATCGATGTGTTCGACAAAGCGGAACAAGTTACAAATTATTTAAGAGAAAATCCCGATCGCTGCGAAGTTTTAGCTGGCCCCATTAAAAAGCCAAGCCATGAAGGTCGTTTAATGAATTAATCTTTCATTTCAGGGTCAGTGGCGTTATTGAGGCTATGTTTTGTATAGTTTTTGCCATCAAAACGAAACATGGCGCCTTCATTTTCCATCACCGTGACTAAATTAATCGGGCGCTTCCAGATAACAAATAAATTTCTCATCGATTGATCCATATAATTGGGCTGCAAATCAAGCCCTTCATGACTATGAACAAGTAAAAGCTCGCCTCGGTTTTCGAAATTAGCATCTTCGATCTTAATAATCGGTTGACCAAAATTAGCTAATTGAAATAACAACTGCGCTTTAATGGCCTTGAAATTTTTAGTATCAACTACAAACTTATTTGTTTCTTTATCCAATTTATAAACAAACATTTTATTCTTTACACAGAATTCTTCCGTTAAAAATTCATCAATAAAAGTCACATCATTATAAATCTTACGGACTTCAAATATTTTATCTCGTCCAAGACCAGTTTTTTTATCCCAATTTTTTCTTTCACGGACATCATCGCAATTTTCCCAATCACGTCCGTACTTGCCTTTATTCCAGCGCTCTTCAATATCACGCATCAGTTCAATGCCGACTTTGTAGGGATTGTAGCCACCCATTTTCATAAATGTCGTTCCTGAATGATGATCAGCGAAATCAATAATTTCAGAATCATTTAAAATGTGCTTCGTCATCATATGAGAATGCCAATAGGAAGCCCAACCTTCATTCATCGTTTTGGTCATACCCTGCGGAGCAAAGTAATAGGATTCGTCTTTAATAATCGTTAAGACATCCTGCTGCCAATCTTCTAGCGGAGCAAAATGAATGAGAAATGATAAAACATCTTTTACGGGCTCCTCAGGAAAACGAATTTTTGATCGCATGCGTTCGATTTGCAGTTGCTTTTGCTTTTCCATTTCCGCCGGTGGATTGATATAATTACGCATGTAAGATTTATCGACGGCGAACGTGTAATCTGATTCTCTTAACTCCGGTTGAGCTGTTTTAAAAATCGGAGAGCTATTTAATATAGAATGACGATCGATCAGGTTTTCTAAACTGAGACACGTATCGATAAATTTTTCTACTGTTTCATATCCATAGCGATCAATATAGCGCCGAATTCGCGTGGCGTGATTAGCCATTTGATCCATCATTTTGCGATTTGTTTTAGAAAACCAAATATTGTTCTTAAAAAAATCACAGTGACCATACACATGAGCCATCACCAGCTTTTGATCCATCATGGAATTTCCTTCCATCAAGTAGGCATAGCAAGGATCAGTATTAATCACCATTTCATAAATTTTTGATAACCCATATTCATAGGATTTAGAAAGCTGTTCGTATTCCATCCCAAAGCGCCAGTGCGGATAACGTACGGGAAAACCTCCGTAAGATGCAAACTGACTGATTTGATCGTAATTAATAAGTTCAAAAATAGTTTCAAAGAAATCAAGATTACAATTTTTTGCAATCTGACATATTTTTTTTCTCTCTAATTCTAATTCAAGGGTTAAGTTGGCCATTTTACTTACCTTTCCCTAGAAAGTCTTTAATCGAATCTAGAATTTTGTCGCGCGACTCAATTTGACTTAAGGTCATGCGCTCATCATCTAAGAATTCCTTTTGGAGATCTTTCAGAAACTGACCGCTTCCGTATTTGCTTTCCACTTGTCCGTAAGAAAACACATTCACATTCGGCAAGAAAAATTCTTTTAATAACTGCATGCAAAGGCGCGTGTCTTCGCCGCTCCAGTTGTCACCATCACTAAAATGAAAAGGATAAATGTTCCAATCACTGGTTGGGTAATCGGTCTGAATGATTTGCTGACATAATTTATATGCCGAACTAATTAATGTTCCACCAGATTCACTTGTTTTAAAAAAAACATCCTCGGTCACTTCTTTCGCCGCAGCATCGTGAATAATAAAACGAGTCTCTAAACCTTTATAATGTTTTTTCAACCAGGTATTAATCCAAAAAGATTCTAAACGAACGATTTCTTTTTGTTCTTCTCCCATTGAACCAGATACATCCATCATATAAATCACCACTGCTTTTGTATGAGGTGATTGGGTTTTTTTGACCGTGCGGTATTGGTAATCACGACGGATCGGAACGATCTTGGGATCATCAGGATTGTAAGCTCCTGATGAAATATACCGTGCTAAAGCTTTTTTATATGTTTGTTTAAATTTACGAAGACCCTCTGGGCCCACCGGAGCAATACCCGAGTAACGATTCTTCTCTGTAATCAGCTGGCTTGAGCCTTTCGGTTGAATATTTGGAAGTTCTAATTTCTCTCCTAAAATTTCCGCCAGCTCTTCTAATGAAATCTCGACTTCCAGGATATGATCGCCAGGGTTCTCTCCGGCTTCACCTTGACCAGAGCCGGACTGTCCCTGACCTTGCTGTGGTTGTCCGCTCTCGCCGTCTCCTTGACCTACACCTTGTTCTTTTTCTTTAGATCCAAATCGAAACGTTGGAATATCAATCTTAGGAAGCGGAATTTTAACGAATTCATCTTCGCGTTTTCCAATCATTTCACCATTCGTGACAAATCGCTTAAAGTCTTCGCGGACTTTTCCTTTGACGATGCTCTTAAAGCGATTTTGATCTTCCCGAATAGCCATGGTTATCCCCTACTGAGTCGGCCTATTTATTTTTAACGTCACCTCGAGCAAAAATACTAGCGACGTAATGAAGAACATCGGTGGCCGATATTTCATCGTAGCCAAAATCTTTAATCAAGCGCGACTTCACAATTTCGATCTTCTCTTGCGTGTCTTTATCAGTGACGGATGTCACAAGTGAAGTGAGTTTAATACTATCTTTTTGATCTTCAAATAATTTCAATTCTAAAGCTTTATGCAATCGTTCGTTCATCTTATAGTTGAATTTTTTTCCGTCTAACGAAAGAGCTCCGATGTAATTCATAATTTCACGTCTAAAATCTTCTTTGCGTGATTCAGGAATTTCAATTTTTTCCTCAATCGCACGCATCAAACGCTCATCCGGCTCATCATCCGCACCGGTATACTGATTGCGAACTTTTTCTCGCTGCGTATAAGCCTTAACATTATCAATGTAATTTGCGCACAGACGTTGCAAAGCGCTCTCATCGGCGCTGATAGCTCGTTGAACTTCAGACTTAATAGTTTCTTCGTATTCTTGTTTAACCACGCTTAATAATTCGCGGTACTCTTGCTTTAATTCTTCATTTGAAATCAATGAATGATGTTTCAATCCGCTCTCTAATTCATTCATAACCATAAATGGATTCACAGATCCTTTATTCATCTGTTGGGCCATCACGAGTGCATTAGATAATTTGTCTTGAATATAACGTGGAGAAATTCCATCTAAACCTTCACGTGTAGTCTCTTTACGTAATTCTTTTACGTTATCTTCTGTGAAGTTAGGTAAAGTCTTACCGTTGTATAATTTCAATTTTTGCAATCTTGTTAAGTTCGCTTTTTTCGGTTTTTCCAAACGAGTGAGGATCGCCCACATACCTGCGGTTTCGATGGTATGAGGAGCAATCGAAATACCGCGCAACTTTTGCGAATTGAAATCTTTTTTATAGATGTTAATTTCTTCTTTTAATTTCGTAATATAGGGCACATCAATTTTAACAGTACGATCGCGCAAAGCCTCCATAAATTCATTGTCTTGAAGACGACGATATTCGGGTTCATTGGTGTGACCGATAATGACTTCATCAATATACGTTTGCGCAAACTTTTTCGGTTTAATCATGTGTTCTTGCGAGGCCCCTAATAAGTCATACAAGAAAGCCACATCCAGTTTAAGGACTTCGACGAATTCAATCATTCCTCGGTTAGCCACATTAAACTCACCGTCGAAATTAAAGGCGCGCGGATCTGAATCTGATCCATACTCTGCAATTTTACGATAATTGATATCACCTGTCAGTTCTGTTGAATCCTGATTTTTTTCATCTTTTGGTTGAAACGTACCAATACCGATACGATCAGCTTCCGAGATAAACATACGCTTAACGCGAACGTGCGACAATACTTTCATCATATCGCCATTATATTTTTCCATGAGATTTTTAAAAATAAAACGCGATGGGGGACATAATTCACCGACAATTTTGACTCGGTAGTCACCATCTTGACCTTTATTAATATCATCACAAACAGATTGGCGCATATCATTCGGGATCAACCACAAAGGCTCTTCATTCATCGGAGTGGGATAAACACGAACATCTTTTCCAAAAATTCCGTCCAGCTTTCCGGACTCGTCCACCCATTCAAACGTAAACAACGCGCCAGTTTCACTTTTTGAATAGGCTTCTAAACCTTTTTTTAACACACGACAGATGGTGGACTTGGCGGAACCCACTGGTCCGTGAAGAAGGATAACACGTTTCTCAGTTCCGTATCCCAAAGCCGCCGCTTTAAGTACATTCACTAATTTCATTAACTGCACATCTAAACCGAAAACAGCATCTTTTCCATTGTTCGGAATATCATCAAAAAATTTATAACGAATAACCTGTTTTTTAAAATCAACGTACTCTTCCGTACCGGCTTCAACAATCATGTCATACATGCGCTGATAGGCATTGCGACTGAATTTAGGATTTTTCTTCACCAAATCCAAGTACTCAAAAAAAGTACCACTCCAGTGGTCAAGAACGTGTGGATTTTGCTGAGCGCGTTTTTCTAAGAGGTTACGAAAACTGTTGGACGACGACATGGTTTTCTCCTTTATCTGTGGATAAAGCTTATAGCCTGTACCTATGATTATGCAGCTGGACTAACCGGTTAGTGAAGAAGTATTATTTTATAGTGATTAGTTTGTATTCTTCTGGCTGAGTCAGGACAAAGGTCTCGTTATAAGACGCTGAGCTCAACGAGAGAGCCTCTTTAGCTTTAAAGAGCCAAATCATTTTTAAGTATTTGTTTTCGATTGTTATTTTACGAGACTGGTAGCCATCACTATTCTTATCCAAAAGCTCAAATTTGACATCGGCTCCATAATAATGACCATCTTTAAGCTTTTGCTCGTGCGCAATCGACCAGACAAGCTGAGGGTCGATTTCCTGACCGAACAAAGGCTTCAACGTTTTTGGCTTGTACCCGCCTATGACAAAGATTTTGTTTTCGCGTTCGATGTACTGAATATTCCGAGTGTTCATCACCATTTCTGCTATTCGATAACCCAGAAGAGCTGTCACATCGATACGGACCGCGCGATTCGGATCAACGATAACTGATAAATCAATATTATGACTTTCTGAACTTAATTTATCAGTTACTTTTGCTTTAGAAACTAAACGATAGGGGCTCAAACCGTTTGAAGATGAGATCGGCTTTCCCGCACAGGAAACCAAAACACTAAGTCCCATCAATAAAATTAAAAATAATCGAATATTCGATAAAAGTTTCTTTAACATATAGACATTATACGTCTAGAATAGCGTCTAATGGCAACATTGAAATTAAAACACCTTATATTATATTTTATAACATTTTTCCTCCTCTATTTTTCCAATATTCCCGGAGGAGCCCTCCTGAGCCTAGCGGCATGGATGCAAATATGTATTTTACTCTGGAGACTTGATTATAACGTCAAAAACCAATTGAACATGCTCCTTTATTTTCTCACCTTAATGCCTTTATTTTTCTTTTTAGGATCAAGCAGTGATTTTGCAAAAATTTATCTCAGAGAAGGTTCAATACTATTTTTCTTTTTTGTGTCAATGATGACATTGATCATTAGTTTTATGACCGTTTTATTTTCTATATTTTGCTTCAAACAAAATATTTCAAATTTCAATGTTTCACAAATTTACACATCAACGATTAAAAGCATACGGTCGCAAAAAAAAGAGCTCGCCATCGCAAGCTTCTGTCTATTTTTTTTAATAATATTACCTGTTCCCATGCGCCAGGATTTTAAAATATCGCTAGCGATTATTTTGATTCATCTGTATCTGAAACGAAAACAGGTTCAGCCATTGTTTTCGTCGCGGTAACCCCCGCGGGCATACGTGTTTTATCTTGTCGCACTTTGACCTCGGACAATTTAAACGACATTTGCTTTAAGCGATCCGGATCTGTTTCATTATTAATGGCTTTTTTGTAAACATCATAGGCTTTATCAAATTTATTCAATTTGACGTAGGTATCACCTAAGTGGTCAGCAATAACCGCCACCTGAGGCACGGCTTGATGAGCTTTTTCTAAATATTCAGCCGCTTTAGTATAATCAGCTTTTTGATAGTAAATCCAACCCACCGTATCAACGATATAGGGATCATTCTTGTCGATGCTGTAAGCCTTTAAAGCGTATTCTTCGGCTTTACCCATATCTTGATTCATTTCCA
>CALMPX010000471.1 GCA_937871355.1 uncultured Bdellovibrio sp. | reverse complement strand
AAAGCTGATGTTAAAAAAGCTAAAGTTACTGGCGAACAAAAAGTAGAAGCGGCTAAAGAAGCTGCTAAAGAAGTTACTAAGTAATTAGTTCCAAAGTCCCAGTTTGACGACTTCGGTCGTCAAACTGACTTTTTGTTTCTCCAGCACTGTCATTCGTACATGCTGAATCACTTCCCAGATATCTTTCGCTTTTGCCTTTCCCACATTAACAATAAAATTGGCGTGTTTTAAAGAAACTTGAGCGTCTCCAATACGGAAACCTTTAAGACCTGATTGATCAATCAATTGTGCCGCTTTGTGATCCGGTGGATTTTTAAAAACCGAACCACAGCTGGGCATATCCAACGGTTGCTTGTTCAAACGTGTTCGATTGGCCTCTTTAACTTTTTGCAAAATTGTTTCGTCCATTTCCATCGGCCAAGAAATTTTCACCAATGTGATTATTCCCGGCTGCCACCCATCGGTATGACGGTAAGAAATTTTAAGATCTTTCTTATCAATGGTTTTGATATTTCCTTCATAGTCCATCACTTGAATCTCGTCGACGAACTCCATAAACTCGCGTGGTGCGAAAGCTTCTGCTACTCCGGCATTCATGACGACTCCTCCGCCGATGTCGCCTGGTAGACCCGCTAAGAATAAAGCCGGAGCTAATTTGTTTTTCAAGAAAGCTTTAAGTAACTCATTTTTACCAGTCCCAGACAAAGCTTCGATGTATAATTTATTATTTTCAACTTTTGATGTCATCTGACTGAAATGACGTAGGCAAATCGTTAAACCCGGAATACCCTCATCAGAAATTAAAACGTTCGACCCACCCCCCAGAATAGAGATCGGTAGTTTATTCAGTTTTGCATGGCTCAAAGCTTCTTTTAAATCATCGATGGTTTTCGGCATACAGAAAAACTCGGCGTCTCCACCGACATCCCATGACGTATACTGTGCGAGATTAACTTTATTTAAGACGACTAAGGACATCTAAACCTAACTTCCAACCGTCACCGGCTCCTAAAGTTAAAAATACGTCGCCCGGTTTTAATTCTCGTAAGATGTTATCAATCTGCTCACTATTTTTAGGGGTGGTGGGTTCGTGGTGATTATTCACTTCACAGACTAATTATTCAGAAGTAATTCCAGCAATCGGAGCTTCACCAGCCGCATAAATATCACCTAAAAAAAGAACATCGGATTGACCAAAACAGGTTTTAAAATCCTGCCAGCTGTGTTGTGTACGAGAGTATCGATGAGGCTGAAAATAAACTACGATACGATTTTTCTCAAACTTTTCTTTAAAACCCTGAAGCGCGGCACGGACTTCCGTGGGATGATGACCGTAATCATCATATACTTTAATATCTTTCGCTTCGCCTTTGAAATGAAAACGACGATCAACACCTTCGAACTTACTTAAACCTAACGCGCACGTTTCAAAATCAATTCCCGCCGCCATTCCAACCGCAATCGAAGCTAAACCATTTAAGGCATTATGTACCCCGGGAACACTCAGGTGGAAGTTCCCGAGTAATTTTTTTGTCAGATCTTTATTTTTTTGATGAACAGTGTATTTTCCTTTGCTACCTGACAAAATGTAATCGTTATCTTCATTGAAACCATAAAATAAAATTCGCTTATTATAATCAGCAAAAAGACTTTTGATGGTGGGGTCGTCTCCACAGACGATCACCACGCCGTAAAAAGGAACGCGGTATGAAAAATCTAAAAAGGCTTTTTTTAAATTTTCAAAAGTTTTAAAGTGATCCATATGATCGGAATCGATGTTTGTGATCACAGCGATTTCCGGAGAAAGTTTATTAAAACTTCCATCACTTTCATCGGCTTCTGCAATCAACCATTCGCCTTTTCCTAAAAGAGCGGTGGATTTAATTCTTTCAAATCGTCCACCAATCACAATTGTTGGATCTTGATGAGCCTCAAGAAAAATGGATGAAATCAAACTGGTCGTTGTTGTTTTCCCATGAGTACCGGCCACCGCGATACCGCGGCGAATACGCATAATTTCGGCTAAGGCTTCGGCGCGCGGGATTAAAGGAATATCTCGGTTGCGGGCCTCACGGATTTCGGGATTTGTGAAGGGAATCGCACTCGAATAGACCACCACATCCGCCGAGCCCACGTGAATAGCGTCATGACCTTTGTAAACTTGAATTCCGAGGTTCTTAAGACGCTCTGTATTGGCATTTTCACCGGCATCTGAGCCGGTCACCGTCGCGCCTATATTATGAAGAAGTTCAGCCAGGCCGCACATGCCGATCCCGCCGATACCGATAAAGTGAAATTTGGCTGTGTCTAATTTCATTAAAAAATTCCTATTTATTTTGTGAAGCGTGGACCGTATCTAAAATATCTTGAGCGATTTTTCCAGCCGCACCTTTTGTTACAATTTGCTTTAATCGCCCGGACATTTCATTGAGAACTGACTTGTCCTGGATCAATTTTGCAATCTGCTGTTTAAATTGTTCACTATCAAAGTCCGTTTGTAAAAACATAATTCCAGCATTTTCTCTGACCAGAGCCTCTGCGTTCCGTTGCTGATGGTCATCGGCCGCGGGCAATGGAACAACTATGGGCACAACTCCAAAAGCGGCTGCCTCCGCGAGAGTGCTGGCTCCACCGCGGCAGAACAATAGATCCGCCTGATTATAATATTTAGGCATTTCATAGATGTATTCATGAATTTCAACTGACGTATTGTTTTTATACTTTTCCTGCATGCGTTTAAAATCACGAGAGCCCGTTTGATGGATCACTTTGAGTTTCGAGGCCACTTCAGGATTCTGCAAAACAAAATCACTGATCTTATCATTCAAGAAAACTGAACCTTGGCTGCCACCGAAACAAAGAATAGTAAATATCGATTTTTTTACTGTGTTGGCCGTGTAGTCTTCAATTTCTGATCTTAATGGCATTCCCAACACGAGATTATTTTTTGATTTTAAATATTTGGTTGCATCACCGAAAACAAGATAAGACTTATCCACGAAGTAGGATAAAATGCGATTGGCCAGGCCTGGATGAGCATTAGGCTCCCAAATGGCCGTGCGCTTACCTATGAGAGCCGCCATAAATACTAATGGAGCAGAGGCATACCCTCCCACGCCTAAAACGAAATCTGGCTTCTCTTTTAATAAAATTTTAAGTGATTGAGCCAAACCTACGGGTATTTTTAAAATTGATTTTATTTTTTGAACAATTTGTCCCGAGAAGTTTAATTTTCCACTTTGAATCAAAGCCAGTCGGTAACCTGCTTGAGGAATAATTTTAGATTCTAAACCTAATGGTGTTCCAACAAAAAGGGCTTCGACGGTGGGATCAATTTTTTGTAAGGATTGAACCACGGAAATAGCGGGGTAAATGTGACCACCCGTGCCTCCGCCGGCAACAATAATTTTCATCTAGTGCTCTGACATTTCTACGTTCAGTAGTACTCCGAACATAAAACAAAAGATAATCAGAGAACTTCCGCCGTAACTGAGAAACGGCATCGTTAAACCTTTAGTTGGAAGTAAGCCCATAACAACGCCGGTATTAATAAATACCGACAAAGCAAAAGTCGTACTCAAACCAATAGCTAAAATCTTTTTAAATAGATCTTCGGTTTTCATGGCGATTTGATAACCACGGAAAATAACAAATCCGTATAAAGCCAGAATACCAAAAATTCCAATAAATCCTAATTCTTCACCCAAAACCGCCATGGTGAAATCAGTATGCGCTTCGGGTAAAAAGAATAATTTACCTTGGCCCTGACCTAAACCCTGGCCGGTCAGTCCACCGGAGTGAACGGACAACATACTTTGAATCACTTGAAAACCTTTTTGCGCCGGATCTGACCACGGATCTAAGAAAGCTTGAACACGCGCTTTGCGATAAGGAACATTCCACACCAACATATATAATGCGGGAATACTAGCAATGCCCGCACCCATAAGCCATTTGATGTTTAAGCCTTGAATATACAAAAGACTGACGGCCACCAAACAAATAATAGCGAAGCTACCAAAATCAGGTTGCTTCAATAACACCACCAAGGGTGCCGTGATGATGATAAATAACCAACCCCATTTAATATTTTTTAAATAATTTTGATGACGACAAACCAGACTGGCGAATAAAAAACTGAAAGAGATTTTTAACAGTTCAGAGGGCTCGAAACGAAATCCCATTGGAAGTTGCAACCATCGTTGGGCTCCGCCGACTTTAACGCCTAAACCAGGAATAAATGTCGCGCAGATTCCCAAAAAACTGATGGCCCACATGATCCAGCCATATTTTCGAATTTTATCAAAAGGAATCTGGGTGGCAAAGACTAAAGCAAACAATCCCAGCACGGTGAAGATAGCTTGTTTTTTAAAAAAATAAAGTCCGTCGTTATAGGATTCAATGGCAAAAATATAGCTTGAACTATAAACCTGAACCAACCCGATACCGAGTAAAGCAAAAAGAGAAACGAATAAACTTGATGAAAGGAATTTTAAATTAAAAGAGTATTGTTGTTTCACTCTCTTATTTCAACATGCCTTTCACCAAATATCATCCAGATTATTTAAATTTATTAATGATCTCTTTGAAGTAGTTTCCACGTTCTTCGTAGCTATCGAACATATCAAAACTTGAACAGGCTGGAGACAACAGTACCACATCTGAAATCCTAGACTTTTGGTAAGCAATGAGGACTGCTTCTTCGAATGTTCCAATCAAATAGGTTTCGCAGAAATCGCCTAAATCACGATTAATACGTTCTTTAGCTTCCCCGACCAAGATCAAAGTCTTAACTTTACGTTTAATCATATTGGCGAGAGGCTCATAGTTCAAATTGGTATCTTTACCGCCAGCAATCAAAATAACATTTTCATCAAAACAATCCAAAGCCCGAATAACAGCGTGAACGTTTGTGGCTTTTGAATCGTTGTAGAAGAGTACTCCGCCAACTTTACGAACATATTCTAAACGATGGCGCAAACCTATGAAGCTATCGATAGCTAGTTGAATGGCCTCGGCTGTGGCTCCGTATTCACGAGCCAACAACAGTGATGCCATGACATTCTCGATCGAGTGCTTACCTTTAAGTTTAATATTTTTAACGCTGAAAGTTTCAATTTCAGGACCCGTGCGAACACGAATTTCAGTTCCGATATTAACGGCCCCGCCGATGTTCATGATTTGAGGTTCTAATGCTGGCTTACGAGAGAAGTAAAATATACGACCACGTTGAACTGAAGGATCACGTGCCAATTCAACGACAGCATTATCATCCGCATTGAGAATAGACGTTGTCGCTTGGTTCGTGTTTTTAAAAACCTTACGCTTGGCGTTCACATAATCTTCCATTGATCTGTAACGATCTAAATGATTTTCAGCTAAATTACAGAAGACAATGTTCGCTGGGGCAAAATTCACACAATGTTCCAACATGAATCCTGAAACTTCAGCTAAAACAACTTTAGCTTTTTTTTCTTCTAATAAATAATTTGTAATTGGATTTTCATTCGATCCACCAACCCACACATCCACACCGCTGTTTTTAAGCATAAGTTCAGCTAAGCGAGCAATGGTCGTTTTACCATTGGTACCGGTAATCGCGACGATCGGTTCTTTGATGAATCCCGATGAAAATTCAAATTCGCCAGTGATTTTTACGCCTTGCTGACGAGCATATTCAAAAATTTTCAAATGAGGAGCCACTCCAGGAGACAAAACCACCAGGTCTTGCGACAAGAATGTCTTCGGCGAATGAGAGCCCAATTCAAATTTGATATTGGTGTAGCCATCCAATAAATCTAATTGTGAAGATAATTCTGGTTTTGATTTGTGATCCGTCACGGTCACTTGAGCTTCGTGTTTTGTTAAAAACTTAGCTAAAGAGACTCCTGTTTTTCCCAAACCAACAATCAGTATCTTTTTATCTTTTAATTCCGAAACTTCTTTCCACATAGGTACTTCCTTAATCTCTCTTTTTAATTTTTAAAAAATATCGAAAACTGACAGCTTTATTTAAAAACTATCTTAACTTCAATGAAGCTATACTTAATACGGCTAAAAGAATGGAGATGATCCAAAAGCGCACCGTAATTTTTGTTTCGTCCAAACCTTGTTTCTCATAATGATGATGAATCGGCGCCATTTTAAAAATTCTTTTTCCGGTCATCTTAAATGAAGCGACCTGGGTGATGACTGATAGCGCTTCAACGACAAATACGCCACCTAATAAAATCATTAAAATTTCATTCTTGGTCAAAACGGCCATGACTCCTAAAAAGCCGCCAAGACTGAGACTTCCGACATCTCCCATAAACATCTGCGCCGGGTAAGCATTAAACCAAAGAAAGCCCAGACCCGCGCCGATGATAGCTCCGGCATAAGGAGTTAACTCTCCGACACCGGCCACATGAGGAATTTGCAGATAATTAGCGATCGTCACATGACCCGCGACATAGGCAAATAATGCCAAGGTAATACCTGATACAACGATGGGCACAATCGCTAGCCCATCAAGACCATCGGTAAAGTTAACAGCATTGGCTGTTCCCACGATGACAACTGAGCCTAAGACAATATAAAAATAACCGAGATCAAAAACCCAATGTTTGATAAAGGGAAAGCTTAATGACGTACTGAAATTAAAATACTTAATAAGCACATACAATGTCGCTGCGGATATCAAAAATTCAAGAAAGAGGCGGATTTTTCCCGACAAACCCTTGGTATTTTTTTTTGATACTTTTAAATAGTCGTCAACGAATCCCACCAAACCAAATGTCCACGTAATGAAAATAGCAGCCAGAACCAACGGATTTCGCAAATCCATCCACAAAAGAATCGGCACTAATGATGTCAGAAGAACGAGTCCTCCCCCCATCGTCGGCGTGCCTGCCTTTTTCTTGTGCCCTTCGGGGCCATCATCGCGAATAGATTGTCCGAAGCTCATGATTTTAAGCTTTTCAATGAAGGCTGGGCCCCATATTAAGCAAAGAAAGAAACTTGAGAAAAAGGCGACAAAAGTTCTGACAGTGATGTATCTAAAGACGTTAAAAAGTGGAGACTGATCTGATAATGAATAAAGCCATTGATATAACATCTGCACACCCTAACATAAAGTATTGCAAAAACTCAAGAGAAACTTTATAAATTGTTGAAATCTAAGGAGTTTATGAAAAAAACAATCACTTCAAAAAAAACAAAAAAGAGCTCAAGACAAAGCGAATTGAAAAATTTCAAACTCGGAGAATCAAACACAGATTACAATTTAAAATATTCTTTCGATCATCTTGAAGCGTTCGACAATAAAAATCCAAACGCTGTGGCCTGGACAACTTTTGTTTGCACTGAATTTACATCGTTATGTCCTAAGACCGGCCAACCTGATTTTGCAAAAATATTTATTAATTACATTGCTGGAAAAAAAATGGTGGAAAGTAAATCCATGAAACTTTATTTATTTGGATTCAGAAATCACGGTGATTTCCACGAAGATTGCATTCAAACGATTTGTAATGATTTAGTGAACCTTTTAATACCAAAATATATTGAAGTTATTGGCGAATTTACTCCACGAGGTGGCATTGCTATTTTCCCTTTTGCTTCCGCTCATGATGGATCCGCTGATTTTAAAAAAATACACCACGAGCGTTTGCTGAATTATGCTCCGGGAAAATACTCTTGCGATCTTAATCAGGTTTACTAAAAAGTCTATCATAACTTTATGCTGTCGAACTCTTTTACAGTCTTATGTTTTTTTGAATTTAATACTTAATCCTCGGTATTGAAATTTTTTTTCTATCGAAGAATATGAATAAATTAGCATTTTTAGGACCTTCTCCTTTATCTTAAGTGAGTCATTTACGAGGAGATTCCATGTCCAAATTAATAACGGCACTATTAATGACTGCTATGACTTTGCAACTTCGTGCTCAAGCGATTAAACCTAGCGCGAAACCTATACTTCCCACGCAAACAGAAATCGCCAAAAAAGGGGCTCACGTTTATTTTAAAAACTTACCAAAGAATATGGGTGGAAATTTATTAGCCCTATTAGGATTAAATCAATTTCCTAAGTTAGAAAAACTGCATGCCGCTGATCCTGAGAATTCGCCTTTTAACCTGTTTAATGCAACATCTGATCGCTTAAAACCGTCTCGTGACTGGTCATTTTCGTTCTATAATAATGTTCCCGACATGGCCGAAGTCGTTCAGGCCGAATTCGGTTTTTGCGCCGGTTTTTCAACAACTCTGCGTAAGATTAATATGATGGCTCTCTATGATAAAGAAAATACTGAAAAACAAGTGGTCCCGGCCAAAGGAACACCGGCATGGTTTTCTTTTTATAAAGCTAAATTAGATGACATCATGAACAACAAAATGACGATTATTCCCGGATTTGCCAATACATATATGTTGTCATCAAATAGACAACTTGGACTTTACATCAAACAACTTATTGTTCACCAGTGGCAAGTCACCAATATTAATTTATTCCAAGGCTTAGCGGGATTGTTATCCGTCAATAAACAACCTGATCTTGAAGATATGCAAAAAGTTCGTGACAGCTTAGCTCAGCGTATCGCTTACGGTTACAACCCTATTGTTTATTTATCCAAATATAATGACAACGTCATGAGTAAAGAACAATGGATCCATGTTCTTCAAATTTTTGAAGCTAACGAAATTCAGGCTGATGGCTCATTCACTTTACGTGCTTGGGATATCAATGAAAAAGCTGAGCAGTCCGTTAAATTAATTACGGTGGACGCGAATGCCAAAATCATCATGAGCCAAGATGTCGAAGTGACCGAAGATTCAGTCCGGATCGGAAATTTGAATCTGGAGAAAAATAAACACACATTAAAACAGGCTCTGGCCGTGATTGAATCTGGAAATGAACTTAATAATATTCTTCCCTTAAAATGGGATGATTTAGAAATCGAGCAAATGATAAAACAAAATAAAAAGTTTTGCGCAGAACGGGCCAAAATCGGAAGTTTTATTTGCAATCAAAAACCTTTAAATGCTGGTGGGTTATAACTTATTTGTTTAAAATAAAGTACGGGATCGCCACATAGAGCGTGAGGTCCCTGATCAGATAATAGAAAAATATGACAACGGCAGCTCTCCAACCATGTTTTTTAACTTTCTCTTTGATAAAATTAAAAATAAACATATTCGTCCTTGTTAGTATTTACTATTCCAATTCAATGGTTCACATAAATCCACAAAGCGTTCGGTTTTAATGCCACGCGATCCTTTAATAAATATAAAATCATGGGGTTTTATGTAGTTAAGAAACGCTTCCTTCACCGATGGCGTTAGATCAATATCAATTATATAGTTTTCATATCTAGCTTTTTTTAAACCGGCTTCAAAATCTTTAAGATTTTCTCCGATAAAAAAAACTTTGTCTACCTTTTGAGAGCCGACCAAAAAACCTAATTCTTCGTGGAGCTCTGGTGATTTTGCTCCCATCTCTTTCATTTGACCAATAACAGCTATCTTACGTCCTTCAATTTCAAGCGTACTGATATTTTGAATCAGAGCATTCATACTATCCGGATTAGCATTATACCCATCAAACAAAATATCAACTTGGTTTTTTCCTTTGATAAACTGATTTCGCCCCCAGCTGGAATGACACTTGGCTAAGCTGTGCCAAATTTTCTCAGGAGGCATGCCGACAGCGTAAGCCAAAGTCGCCGCTGCCATTAAATTGACG
>CALMPX010000470.1 GCA_937871355.1 uncultured Bdellovibrio sp. | reverse complement strand
GCTTCGATGGTCGAATAGCACTCAGCTCCAGGTTGTTTGCGTACGCGAAAGTTCGAAGGTTTCGTCGGCGTAAAGCAAATGCGAGGAAGCTCTTTTAAGTTTTCGCTCAGGCGAATCATCTTGCGCGCCGTAGCCCAGGTTCCGTCGATCACAAAAATACGAAGTTTCTTATTCTTTGGAAACAGGGATGCTTTTTCTTCCGCTTTTAAAAGGGACACATTTTTGGACAGCGATCCTGGATATAAAATAACTGAGTAGTAATCAGGATCATCTATTAAATGATTCACATCGCTATTTAGTGTGTAGTCTTGACCTTGAATCAGATGTGAATTTTTTAAAGTGAGATGTGACATGCGACCGGTCGCAATACGACGCTTCACTTCGATGGGGTGAATAAGGACCACAAAATTTATTTTAGAATCAAAAGCTTGCACCTGCGAGCAGTAGCAACAAAACTGCGGTTGAATACAGGTTGTGCAGAGCGTACGGTATTTAGGGGCTGTTTGCAGCAGAGTGGCGCGTTTGAGGTGGTACTCTTGAATGTTCATGGCATTAGTTTATTATAATTTTATAGGAGTAAATATGAAAAAAGCTAAATTAGGATTTAAGTCTGCTTCTCAAAAAGAAATGGCCCATGGGTTATCAACTTTATTGGCTGATAGTTATATGTTGTACATCAAAACTCATAACTTTCATTGGAATGTTGAAGGCCCTATGTTCAATACTCTTCATTTAATGTTTATGGATCAATACACCGAATTGTGGAACGCTTTGGATTTGATCGCCGAACGTATCCGCGCTTTGGGTGAATATGCTCCGGGATCTTACAAGCAATTTTCCGCTTTAACTTCAATAAAAGAATCGGAAAAAGTACCTAAAGCGACTAAAATGATTGAAGAGCTTTTAGCAGGACATGAAGTTGTGATTCAAACAGCTCGTCAATTATTTCCCTTAGCTGAAGATCAACATGACGAAGTATCTTGTGATTTGTTAACACAAAGACTGCAAATTCATGAGAAAACAGCGTGGATGTTACGATCTTTACTGGCGACTTAAATTTTTAAGGCCGGTGTTGATCTAAATGCCGAGCCAAGAAATAAATACTGGTGGCACAGCAAATGTGCCACAGCGAATGCATTTGGAAAAAATGATTCTGTGGATCACAAATCACTTTGCTGGCATCGAGTCCTAAACAAATCCCGCCTATAAAAAAGATACCTAATAACTTTTTGTTCGAGGCGACTAAGAAGGGTTTGCCTTGAGATTTTAATATTCTTGATTCCCAAAATAATAAACCAATGACGAAGGCTCCAAAAATCACTTCGCGCAAAAAAGTAAAATTATACAAAAGCAGTGTAGACGGAATAAAGAATAGTGCGAAAACAGCCAAAATATTTTTCGTTTTAACTGTTTGTGTATAAATCATGTCTTTGGCTGCATATAATGAAAAAATGGAAAATATAGCGGCGAAATCAAAGAAGCTAAAAATCTTTGCTCCAGAAGCATGAGCTATAAATGAAGCCGCACCGGTAAAAAGAGCACAAATCCCAAAGCCCAATCCATTCACGCTTTGTTTTTTAGTGAACAGATAAATAAGATAAAAAGCGAAAATAAAAAAAGCAATATTCGAGTAAGTATTAGCGGGCTGTCGAATCCATTCACACAGAGCTTCTTCGCAAAGTGGAAAGTTACCGCGCGGGTACTGCAACCAAGGACAATTTATTTCATTCATGAATTTATTGAAACATTCTTGGTCATTGAGTTGCAATAACTAATTACGTGAAAAACAAACGAATAATCCTTATTTCAAGTGTCTGTACTTACTTGTGTTTTTTGGGCCTGATCTACGCTCTCAAAAAACCCCTCTGTATTGATTCCACGGTCGTCCAAAAAATAGACAGGGTCACAACACAAGGACAAGTCACTAAAACGGCATCAGTTTTTAGCTGTACCGTCAGCCGTCCCGTTGAATATTCCGTTGATTTGGAGAACTCTATAGCGAAGGTCAGTGTGACTTTAGCTAAAACTACAGCCTTATTAAATTCGATAAAACCATTTAAACAAAAACTGCAGATTTCAGTTCGAGAAGATCGCCCCTTGATGTTTCAGGTCATCAAGAACAAAATCAACATTGGATCGAGTTTCGTCAATATGGATTATCATCTGAGTCGAGCCGTGATTAAGTCTTGGATAGCCGAGAACAAGA
>CALMPX010000469.1 GCA_937871355.1 uncultured Bdellovibrio sp. | reverse complement strand
CACACTTTGACTTTACAGTTTGCTGACGGAGCTCATATATCGTTAGGCGAAAAATTAAGTCAAACCATCACGATCAACGTCAGATAGAATTTTATGACGGACGAAGTAGCAAAACCTAAAATAATGAAATCCAACGATCCACTTCATGGAACGACTTTGGAATTTATGCTGAGAAAAATTGTCGATCGCTACGGTTGGGAAGAATTAGGCTGCCAAGTTGAAATCCGTTGTTTTATTATCGATCCCAGTATTGATTCAAGTTTGAAATTTTTACGTCGGACACCGTGGGCCCGTAAAAAAGTTGAAGAAATTTATTTAGGCTATTTAGAAGAACGTAAAAAGAAACAAAAAAAAGAAGACGAATAATATAGACTTTACTCTTCATTTTAATTTCGTACAATAGACACATGATGAAATGGATTTGCAGTATTTTAAGTTTATTTTCGGCGTTAGCTTTAGCACAACAAACCAATCCAAACTCTTGTTGGAAAACGGAATTAAACTATACGACAAATAAAGTTTACACTTCAGAAAAACTATACAATGCCCACCGAGCTTATTGGTCAACTTTCAATAAAGTCACACCGGACCCTATTTCGTTAAGTAAAGCGTACTTCGTCTATAAAACCGAGATCAAAAGAACTGAAAAATTTTCAAAAGATAAAGTAAAGCACTGCTATATGGGATGCCGTATTTCTGCCGAAATCGACCTACCAGCAGCCAAATATGTGGCCTGGAGTAAAGAAATGGACGATATAACCGACTGTAAGATCAAATCTCACTTTGAAATTAAAGATTACGAAGCCACTGTCGATGGCGCTCAGAACCCAGGACGTCCTCAAGTTTGTGAAAAGTACTGCTTAACACACTGGTAGCCCCATGCTATGAATTCAGCTCTCAAAAGGATGATTCATGGCTAGACTTAAAGTTAAACTCACACGCAATTTACGTCGTACGATTCTACAAGGTCATCCATGGATTTATTCAGACAATGTAGCCGCTCCCGCTTTCAAAGTTGAACAGGCTCAAATGGCCCAAGTGCTCGATAGTAAAAATGAACATGTCGCCTGGGCCATATATGATCCGCATAGTCCGTTGTCGTTAAGAATCATATCGACAAATGAAGCTCCGCCGAATCCCGCTTTTTTTGAAAAAAGATTTGAGCGCGCCAACAAGCTTCGTCAAGGAGTTCGCTGTGCAACACCAGGTCGCGAAACAGATGCTTATCGTTTGTTTAACGGCGAGGGCGATCTGCTTCCAGGATTGATTTGTGATGTTTATAATAAAATTGCCGTGATTCAGTTTGATGGGCCTGGACCCACTGAGTTTTGGGACAAAAATTTGATCACGCAGTGGATTTTACAAAATACCGAATGTAAAACCGTCGTGGAGAAAACTCGTCGTAGTCCCACGCGCTCAACTGAATTGATCGGTGGAGAATCTTACGATAACGAAGTTGTGATTCATGAAAATGGTGCAAAGTTCGAAGTGAATATTGAAAAAGGGCAAAAAACAGGGTTCTTCCTTGATCAACGAGAAAACCGTGATCACGTCCGCCGTTCCAGTGAAGGTAAAACAGTGCTCAATCTTTTTAGTTATACCGGTGGATTTTCCATTTACGCAGGACTTGGAAATGCCGCGAAAGTAGCGAGCCTGGATGTCTCTCGTGGTGCGATTGAATCAGCCGAAAAAAGTTGGAAGATGAACGGTCTCGATCCAGCTAAGCACATAGGTCTTTGTGTGGATGTGTTTGAATACTTAGAAACCGCCACGGAATTATGGGATCATATTTTAGTAGATCCTCCTTCAATGAGTCACTCTGAAGATCAAAACAAAACAGCAAAATTTAAATACATCGAAGTTTTCGCGGCGGCGGCAAAGCGAGTCAAAAAAGGCGGGGAACTTTCTTTAAGTTCTTGTTCAAGTCATATTACACATGAGGATTTCTTTGAAATAACAAATGAATGTTTATCTTTGGCTCGTCGTAAAGGTCAAATCTTGCGCGTCGGAGGACAAGGCCCAGATCATCCATTTCCGCATGCCTGTCACGAATTTCGCTATCTCAAATTTGTTCACTTGATTTTAGATTGATATTTGTAATAATTTTAGTTACATTATTTTTTTAAAAATAAACGAAGGAGTTTATATGTTATATGAATTAACCGTTCCTCAATTTGTCAAAATGCTAACAAACTTAAATCACTTGATCGAGAAAAGTGAAACGTATGCTCAAGCTAAAAAATTTGAAATGGATGTTTTATTAAATTCGCGCTTAGCTCCGGACCAATTTCATTTCATCAGACAAGTGCAGATCGTTTGTGACACAGCTAAATTAGGTGTTTCTCGTTTAACGGGTAAAGAAGCTCCTACGCATGCTGATAACGAAAAAACAGTGGCCGAAATTAAAGAACGCATTAACAGCACAATCAATTATTTAAAAACAATCGCATCGAAAGATTTTGAAGGGGCTGAGGCGAAACACATTAAAACACCTCGCTGGGAAGATCAGTATTTAACGGGTTTTGATTATGTTCAACACCATGTTATTCCAAATTTTTATTTTCATATTACTACGGCTTATTCAATTTTGAGACATAATGGCGTTGATATTGGCAAAAAAGATTACTTGGGCGCTTTACCGTTTAAGAAATAGTTATTAATACGAATTTCGAATTGGTGCCGGGCTGAATAGAAATATCATTTTCATTCTGCTCGGCTTCGATAATTAATGTATCAAATTTTTCAGCTTGATATTGTTTTACCTGCACCAGTCCCTCGATGACAAAAATGATCGATGTTCCTTTTAATAGACCATTCACTGTCGTATTTAAAATTTCGAATTGAATATGATGAGCATTTTTTTTAACAATCAGATTTAGATCTTTAACTTTTCCGTTAATTAATTCACAGTGAACTTTTTCTTCTCCGGAAAAATGAATGAAAGAGTTTTGGGTGATGAGTTTTTTTTCATTTTCAAATCGCAAATTTAACCCCTGGCCGTCTATGATCGCCAAGTAGCGGTGACAATTTGGGAAGTATGAGAAGAGTCCATTTTCGACGACATCAGCAGAACTTAGCC
>CALMPX010000468.1 GCA_937871355.1 uncultured Bdellovibrio sp. | reverse complement strand
AAGATAAAAAAATCGACTATGTTACTTTACATGCAAAATTGATCGAGATTAAAAAAGCCAACCCGCAGATTTTTAAAATCGATTTATCGCCAGATGCCGACGTCGCCTATAAAGATTTAGTGGCGATTATGGATGAGGCACGCAAATCAAAATCAAACGATATAAAATTCAAATTCACGGATACAAAAACAGGATTAGAATCACAAACTGATTATATGTTCCCTGAAATCGTATTTTCGAATGTGATGGACGGATAATATGGCAAGAAATAGATACCAAGTCCCTTTAAAAAGAAATCAATCATTTACGTTGAATATCACATCAATGACGGACATGTTCACCATACTATTGGTGTTCCTATTACAAAGCTTTGCCGCAGGTGAAGTGAATATTGATCCTGCGGAAGGTCTTCGTCTTCCGACGTCGTCGACAGAAAAGAATCCAGTCAACGGAGTGAAACTTTCTATTTCTCCAACTGAATTAAAATTCGATCAAACACTTGTGGCTAAAGTCAGTAATAATCTTATCGAGGCATCGGCCATTGATGCTTCTGATTCTAATTTTATCAAACCTTTGTTTGATCAATTAGAAGCTTTCAATAAAAAAGATCCCACTTTAGCAAAAACAGGAAAACTTTTGCTCCAAGCTGACGAAGCCTTGCCTTTTTCAACGATACGTAAAGTTATGTATACGGCCTCTATGGCTGGGTTTCCTAACGTGAAACTTATAACAATGGCAGGCAATTAGTATGAAAACGATTTATCTTCAATCTCAAATTTGTTTAAGTTTAATCATACTGGCGACCAGTATGACTTCTTTGGCGTCAAAAACTAAAGAGGCTAAAGGTCTATTACCTGAAGTTAATTTAAACTCGGAAAGCGAAGATAAAAATCTAGATACAGCCTACAAGTCTGAGTTGTTAATAACGAAGACTGAAAATAAAGCGATCGAATCTTTACAAAAAATTATTGCTAAGAAAAAAGGAACAGTCGAGGAAGCCGATCTACTTTATCGTTTAGCTGAGCTATATATGCGTCGAGCTAAGTCAGGTCGTTTCTTCGATTTAAATTCTGATCAAAAAAAAAGCAGCTGTTAGTCAAACAGCCGCCGAAGCTTTAAATGCAGCCATTA
>CALMPX010000467.1 GCA_937871355.1 uncultured Bdellovibrio sp. | reverse complement strand
TACGAAAAAGCTGAAAATGAAGAGTTCTTAAAAGGATTAGCTATCATCGTTGAATCTAAAGAGGCACCAGCGGATTTAAGAATTAAAACAGGCGATCTTTATTTAGATTACTTAGCGTCTAAGAAAAAAGATGCTGAAATTGAAGTTCAAGCCAGAGCTTTCCATAAAATCATGACTGGCGTTAAAGGCTATCCTGCTGACTGGGCTAAAATCGCTGAGAAGTCAGTGTTGAATCAAGTAGCGGCAAATGTTCAAGCTAACCAAATCGATGCAGCTTGGGTCAAAATTCAAGCCTTCCAAGTTAAGTCAGCTGATCCTAAGGACGTTATTACGTATTACAAAAATAAAGTGATCATTGCTGAGAAACGCAATGACATTACGTCGGCCTACGTGGCAGCAAAAGACCTCAGTGTTCTGAATGGCATAGATAAAGATGACAAAGTTTTCGCTCAGGCGAAAATGGCTTATTACTCTGATTTAAAAATGGACTTCAAGTCAGCTTCAAATTTAACAGAGCAATTGCCTGAATCAATTATCGCAGCTGATAAGAAAAATTTAAAGTTAGCTATGTACTCTGATTTATTAGGACAAAACTCGTCTGTTTATTTGAAGAAATTTATAGAAACATCTAAAGATCAACCATCTAAAGATGTAGCCGTGCTTGAGATTGTTAAAAAATCAGCCGCAACGGGTAACATTGATGAAGAAATTAAAAAACACGAAAAATCAATCGCAACGAGTCCTAAAATTTTAGGTGAGCTTGCGGCGATGTCTTACATGAAAAACGGTGATAAATCATACGGTCTTAAAATCGTTGAAAAAAATGCTGATGTTAAAAAAACCGGCTTTGGTTCTATGATTACCAACGATCAAAAGCTTAAAGTTTTAAGTGCATTTGGTGATCATATTGAAAAAATGGTTTTAGATTCTGATATCACTAAAAAGGATTTCCAGAAAAAACTAGGAAAAGATATGCAAGCCCGCATACAGGCTTTCACTAAATTAGATGAATTAACAGCTGATGCCATCAAAACTAAAGATTGGACGTTGCAGGTTGTCTCTTTAAGTTATATTGCTCGCGAATCTGATCGTTTCTATTCTGAGATTTTATCTTTACCGATGCCAGAGCAATTAACGCCAGAAGAACAAGGCGAGTACATGAGACTTTTAGGTGAAAAGGCTGAACCTTATAAGGCTAAAGCGGCTCAAGCAAAAGCTAAGGTGACTGAGTTCTGGAATGATAGCACATGGCAGACGTCTATGATGACTAAATTGAACGGCGAATATTCAGCAGTAGCTCAAAATGAAAAAGTTCAGTTAATAAAAGTTGCTGAGGATAAGAATAAGGCCGTATTGGCGGCAATGAATACATCAGGCGTTGGAACTGTGGTAGCGAAAGATAACAAAGCTACAAAGCCAACAACGATTTCAGCGGCCGATATTGCTGCGGCTCAGGCGCAAGTCAAAAATGAGCCTTTTAACGTTTCTAAAATTCAAATTTTAAAAGATTTAGAATCTAAAAACGGTAATCGCGCCATGGTTCAGTATTTAGAAGGTCGTATTAATGATTTAAATACAAATGTTAAAGAAGACGTAAAAGCTAAGGGAGTACTGTAATGAAAATATTTTTAATGAGTCTATTGGTTTCTTTAAATTTACTCGCAGCAAACAATGCTCCAGTGGCGACGACAAAGACAGCTGAGCCTGTAAAAGCAGGCACAGGAAAAAGCCATAACTTCGAAGACTTATTGGTTAATGGTAAATACCATTTTGCTGATGAAGCCGTATCGACAGTTGAGGCTGACAAGGTTTTTGACTCTTTGATCGGTGTTCGAAATGATTTTAAAGATCGTTTAGAAGACTCAGCCACAAACAAGTAATCGGCTTTATTGACAGAAGTTAGGAAGTATAAAATATGGAAAAAAACTTAGTCTTAGAAGATAGCAACGGAGCGGTCGTTCGAGTTTTTAACTGGAATGGTAACAATGCAACAGTTGTTCGTAGAGCTGATACTAAACGTGTAGAAATTTCAGATAATCTTGAGTACTACTTTGACAATGATATCGATTTCGTCGAGCTTGGCAAAGTCAGTGGAGACACATTTGAATCTGTTGGAACAGAAAATACAGCAGCTCAAGCCGGTAAAAATAATGAATTAGCATTAGGAAACTATGGGCGTTTGACTGTTGTTCCAAAAATTCAAACTCACCAAAAAAATGAAGAAGAAACCGAAGAGAAAAATCGACTTTGGATGTTGTCTTTGTTGCTCGTTTTATTATTAACAATCGCGGGTTCTGTCGTTTTAAAATTTGCTCCACCAACGAGCGCTAAAATCGAAGAAGACTTGAAGCAACAAGTTGTAAAAATTGTTAAAAACATTAAAAAAGAAACTCCTCCAGTTCAAAAAATGGTTCAACCGACTGAACAAAAAGTTGAGCCGACTCAGGCTAAGATTTCTCCGTCTAAAATTGCTGGTTTAAAACGTATGGGAGCTTTATCAGTTCTTGGAAGTTTGAAATCAGGAAAAAATAAGGGCGGATTAGATATGTCGGCTGCAGAAAGTACGGCAGGCCCAGGAATGGGCGGCACCGAAGGTTCTGGCGGTGTGCAAACTTCACTCTATGCTAAAGGTATCACGAGCGCAGCTTTAGGCGCGGGCCATAACGTTAATGGTGGTGGTGGTTACGGAACTAAAGGTAAGGGCGGCGGTCAAGCTGGTTACGGAAAAATGGCTTTAACAGGCTCATCAGGAGCCACTCCAATTCCATTGGGTAATGAAGCCAATGTAGCTCAGGGTTTAGATCGTGATCAAATTGCAGCGGTGATCAATCGTAACATTGGTCAAGTGACTTACTGTTACGAACAAGGACTTAAAGACACGCCCGGAATTCGTGGTCGTATTGCAATTGCGTTTGTTATCGGTGGTACAGGCAGCGTTAAGTCAGCGAATGTTGATTCGACTTCATTAAATGCAAAGCAAGTTGAAGATTGCATCGTGATGAGATTGAAAACATGGAAGTTCCCAGTTCCTGAGGGCGGCGTC
>CALMPX010000466.1 GCA_937871355.1 uncultured Bdellovibrio sp. | reverse complement strand
AAAACTCTCACTTATAGTCAAGATAAGGCGCGTTCAGCATGAATGATAAAAAATTAAGAATCTGTCTTGTTGGACAAAAAATTTTAGTACAAAGTCGATCTTCGGATACCGGTATGCTCTGGCCCTTAGCGCAAGGTCTTTCTAAAAAAGGTCATGATGTAACGATTATCTCCACCACATCGCCACTTAAAAAGCCCGAAGTATTTCGTGATGGAATCAAGGCCTTCTATCTTTATGATAGCCCCACTGGAAAATCAAAAGTTCATTCGTTCGCAGATCAAGTTCTTAAGAAATTCCTCAGTCTTCACAATGATAAGCCCTTCGACATCGTTCACAGTGTCGACGATAGTGCTTATAAAATTGGTCGAAATAAAAAATCAATTCAAGTTCGCTTAGCTTATGATATCGAAGCGACTGGTATGGCCGAATTGTTTTCGATCATGGCCGAAAATAGCGGAACGTTACGTTCACAATTTAGAACATCATTAAAAATTGGTTTTACTTTCTTTCAAAGTTATTTCATGAAAGAGCGTGCGCTGCTACAAACAGCAGATGGTATATTTACGACGACACCTCAGCAACGAACGTTACTTGAACGCTATTATCTTTATCCTGACTATCATACATACACTGTCCCTTATGGAATTAACTTAGGCGACTTAACCGAGCGACGAGAGTCTGAAAATTTCAAAATGAAATTGCAAATTCCTGACGATGCCCAGATTATCCTGGCTGTTTCAGATTTTACCAACTCTTTAGAATTAACTCCACTGCTCAAGGCCTTTGAAAAAGTTGTTCTCAAAAATTCAAATTCTTATCTTATTATTATTGGCGATGGTCCACAGTGGAAAAATGTTGAGTACACCATGTTAAAATTGGTTCTTGGCAGTCGAGTTATTATGCCTGGCCCGGTTGATACCAATGAGTTATTAAATTATATCAGTCTTTGTAGTGTTTACGTGAATCTCAGCTCTCAATCGACCGGATTAGAACCCAGCATGATTGAAGCCATGGCTCAGAAAAAAATTGTGATTGGGTCAGAACTCAGTCCTATTTCAGAATATATCACGGAAAAAGAAAATGGTTTCTTAGTCAGACCGGCCGACGAAGAAACGTTAGTCACTTTACTTTACAACATTTTAAACCCTAATTCCAACTCAGCTGAAAGCTTTGATTTTGCCGAAATTGGCGAGAAAGCCCGTCAAAAGGTCCTGGAATCATTCAATCGCCAAAAGATGATTGAATCACTCATCGAGGCCTATTACGAAATCTTGCGTAAATCGTCTAAATTAAGCGCCGCGCCAGCTAAAAGAGTTGTCAGCATTGATAAATAACTTAAGAATATAAGCTATTTAGAGGATTTTATGACAAAAGCAGACTTGATCAATTTGGTATCCGAAAAAGCAGGTATTACACGAGTTAAGGCGGAAGCCGTTGTGAATACTATTTTTGATTCCATGGTCGAAGCCTTGATGAAAGATGATCGTATTGAAATCCGCGGCTTCGGTTCATTCGTTAATCGCGAATACGATTCTTACAAAGGTCGAAATCCTCGTACCGGTGAAGTCATCGCCGTGGGCGAAAAGAAACTTCCGTTCTTTAAAGTTGGTAAAGAATTAAAAGACTCTTTAAATAAGTAATTACTACCTAGGTCACGTTTAATTTTCATATTATGTTCCGATACATAAGTATGAAAAACATATATAAAATTCATATTTTTCTATTATCTTTAATTTTTGTCGCACTAACTTCGTGTACGATGAAAACAGTGGGTGCTGATTTTCCAGATCGCTCACCAGCTGCTGGCTTAATGTGTCGCGACTTATTTAAATCTGTGTCTAACGCCTCTGAAAAAAGCAGCACTTTACAACTCATCAAAGATATAGAATCTGAAAAAATACAAATTCGAAAATTGATGAAATTTGGAAATCCTCAAATAGACACTGTTGTAGGACCAATTGAAAAACTCGAAAAAATTATACTCGAAAGTAACGATCCCGAAATTCAAAAAGAGGCTCTTCTCTCTTCAATTAGATACTGCCGAGAAGTCAGTGACAACTATACCTTAGGTCAATCACAAAAAATCTTACCTGAATATTTCGATAGTATTTATGTTAATACAAAACTTCCCGACAATTTGAGAAAAATAGCGCACGATGAATTGAATATATCTCAAAATAAAAATGAAGAATTTAAAACAAATGAAGAAATCAATCAAGCAAGAGCTGCTTACAAAAAAACTTTAGATGAAGAGACTCAAAACATACTAGCCTCTTTCCAAGATGCTGCACTAGAAACTCAAAGAGACTTCAGTGGGAGATCAATGAATGAAATTATCAAAGCAGATTCCTATTTCAACTTGAAGATCAGGAAAA
>CALMPX010000465.1 GCA_937871355.1 uncultured Bdellovibrio sp. | reverse complement strand
GTGAAAATTCGCTCGCAATAAGAATCTTTGACCGCATACTCGCCTGTTGGTAGTTGCTGCAAATCAAGTTTTCCAAACATTATTTTTTTTGCTGATGTATAACCAACAGGCTTATGACCATTTGAAATAATTTTAAAGAGGGCTTCGAGAAGGTCTTTATTATTGAGATGATTGGCTTTGTATTCAGATGCGAAACCTGCGCCGTAGTAAGCTGGAATATTTTCTGTGCTGGAGTTAACGGAACTGAACTGGGCCAAAGCTGTTGAAGTAAAGAGAACAAGGCCTAAAAGTGACTTAAGAAAATGATTCATGCAATAACCCCTCATAATGTATGAAAATCGTTTCAAAGCTCATCTTTTGAATATCTAAGCCTTTATTAATTGTCACTCTATAAAGTCACAATGATCATTTCTTTTACATTAAACTGGACTCAGAGCAAATATAACAAATCTCAATTCGGTACAGATCCTGCTTTAACCTAAAGATGGAGCCTTACGTGAAAGGAAATTTTATGAAAAATCTAAAATCTCTCGTTGTCTTAACCGCCTCATTGATGTCGATATTTCTTATATCGTCTTGTCAAAAATCGAGCGATAATAATTCTAATACGGCGACCATGAATAATGTCTGCGTGACCAACCCAGCGTCATGTCAATCCAACGTGTACCAACAAGGCTACGGTTTCCAACCTTATTCTGGATACAATACAGGATATGGCCAACCTTATGGCTCACAAAGTGGCTTCTACTACACGAACAACTCAGCCTACTTATGTAGCTGCCCTGCGGGAAGCATTCCCACTTACAATTCATACGGTGGCTTAGGTTGCGTGAACAATACTCTTTTGTCAGGTAGCGGTTATGCTTATTTTGGATGGGGCTCAGGCTTAAGCGGCTCAACAAATAACCAATGGACAAATATTCCTCAAGTGAGCAATTACACCGGCTACAATAACCAGTCGAGCTGTTACAATGGCGTGGTTCAGTCCTGCCTCGTGGACCAACCTTCAACCTGCTCTTCAGGCTACACGTGTCGCGCAACAGCTGCGCAATCACGACTAGGGCTTTGTGTTTCCAACACAGCGAATAACGGTGGAACTCAATATAGTGGCGGCTATCGCTAGTCATTGATAATATCGATCACTTCATTTTTTTCTGCGCATGACATCTCGACAGTGAATAGGCCAAGTGCTAGCCTATTCACTTACAACCGAGGAGATGATTATGACAGCTTCCAACAACCCTTTACTTCAAAAATTCACTCACAAAGACGAGGCCACTCCTTTTGATCTGATTAAAACAGAACATTTTATGCCGGCCATTCACTTCGCGATTGATGAAGCGAAAAATAATTTTGCTAAAATCAAACTCAACAAAGAAACAACTTTTGAGAACACCATCTTGGCTTTAGAGCAAGTTTCAGAAAAAGTAGATACTGTTTCGACTATTTACTTTAATTTATTTTCTTCTGAGGCCTCTGAAGCTCATCAGGCTTTAGCACAAGAAATATCGCCACTTCTTTCTAATTTTTCATCTGATATTTCTTTGGATACAGAAATTTTTCAAAAAATTAAATTCGTATTTGATCACCGTGCCGAATTAAAATTGGCCGGGGAAGAACTCAAACTCACTGAGAAAATGTACAAAGACTTCAGCCGCAATGGAGCTTTGTTATCAGAAGCAGATAAGCAAAAATTAAGACAGATCGATCAAGATCTTTCGGTTTTATCTCCGAAGTTTTCTGAGAATGTTCTCAAGGCGACGAATGCTTTTGAATTATGGATTGATAAAAAAGAAGACTTAGCTGGATTACCTGAAGGAGCCATTGAAGCTGCCGCAATGTCTGCAGAACAAAAAGGTCAAAAAGGAAAATGGCTGATCACTTTGAATGCGCCGTCGTTAATTCCTTTCTTAACCTATGCCTCAAACCGTGATCTTCGCGAGAAAATTTGGCGAGCCACTTCCAGCAAATGTTTTGGTGGACCCTTTGATAACCAAGAAACCATTCTTAAAATTGTTAAATTAAAATATGATCGCGCCGTTTTGCTTGGTTATAAGAATTATGCCGATTACATCCTGCAAGAACGTATGGCGGAAAAGCCAGAAACCGTATTTAATTTTTTAAATAAAATTTTGACGCCCTCAAAATTAGCGGCAGAAAAAGATTTACAAGAAGTTCGCAACTTTAAAAAACAAATCGATGGTAATGATGAAATTAAACCGTGGGACTTTGCTTATTACTCTGAAAAACTGAAAGAGCAAAAATATTCTTTTAATGCCGAAGAACTTCGTCCTTATTTTAAATTAGAAAACGTCATCGAAGGTGTCTTTGAACATGCTCAACGTCTTTACGGCTTAACTTTCAAAGCTTCAACGGAATACCCGACTTATCATCCTGATGTAAAAACTTTTGAAGTTTCCGATCAGGACGGTTATGTGGGATTATTTTATATGGACTTCTTCCCGCGAGAAACGAAAAAAGGCGGAGCTTGGATGACCAGCTTCCGCGAGCAAGGTCTGTGGGGCTCATCCGTCAAACGTCCTCATGTCAGTATCGTTTGTAACTTCACTAAGCCGACAGCGACCAAACCTTCGTTATTAGATTACAACGAAGTCACAACTTTATTTCACGAATTCGGACATGCACTTCATGGCTTGTTATCAAAATGTAAATATAAATCGTTAGCAGGAACCAATGTCTATTGGGATTTCGTCGAACTCCCCTCTCAGATTATGGAAAATTGGGCGCGCGAAAAAGAAGGATTAGATTTGTTCGCAAAACATTTCGAAACGAATGAATTTTTGCCAGCTGACCTCATAGCTAAAATTAAAAAGGCGGAAAAATTTCAATCAGGCTGGATGAGTCTTCGCCAAGTTTCATTTGGCTTATTAGACATGAGCTGGTACACAACCGATCCCTCAACCATCACCAGCGTTGAAGCTTTTGAAGAAAAAGCCACCTCAGTCACGCGGGTATTACCAAAAGAGCCGAACACCACGCAATCATGCAGCTTCAGTCATATTTTTGCTGGTGGTTACGGGGCTGGCTATTATTCTTATAAATGGGCTGAAGTTTTAGATGCGGACGCCTTTGAATATTTTAAAGAGCAAGGTTTGTTTAACTCC
>CALMPX010000464.1 GCA_937871355.1 uncultured Bdellovibrio sp. | reverse complement strand
TTTCATCATACGAGAATACAATTCACGAGCTTTGATTTGTTTGTAAAATTTGTTTTCTGATTCAGCTTGGACGTAAGCTGTTTCGAATTCCGCCCCGAAAGTATCAACAAAATGAGGAACAACACGTGGATCAAATAAAGACCACATCGCATCGGCTTCAACACGCTTCATGAATAAATCAGGAACCCAGTTCGCTGTGTTGATGTTATGAGTTCGTTTTGCTTCATCGCCGGTGTTGTCGCGAAGCTCGAGGAATTCTTCGATGTCCGCGTGCCATGTCTCTAAGTACACACAGGCAGCGCCTTTACGTTTTCCACCTTGGTTAACAGCCGCCACGGAAGAATCCATTGTTTTTAACCAAGGAATGATTCCGTTTGAATGGCCATTGGTCCCTTTAATTAAAGATCCACGTGAACGGACGCGGCTGTAAGACACGCCGATGCCGCCAGCAAACTTCGATAATAAAGCGATATCTGTGTATTTATCATAGATCGCTTTTAAATCGTCTTCTGGTGAATCTAAAAGGTAGCACGAGCTCATTTGAGGACGTAAAGTTCCCGAGTTAAATAGAGTCGGAGTGGAAGGCATATAATCATGAGAAGAAATTAATTTATAAAAATCAACCGCTTCAGCCGCTGTTGTAGCCAAACCACAGGCCACACGCATGAAGAAATATTGAGGACTTTCTAAAACTTGACGCGTTTTAGGGTTTTTTAATAAATAACGATCATAAACAGTACGTAATCCGAAGTATTCAAAACGATCTGTTTTATAATGTTCGATCGCTGCACATAATTCAGTTTTATGAGAATTGACGAAATTATAAGTTTCCTCAGCAATGAGGCCATTTTTAAATCCAGCTAAAACGGAATCAGCAAATGATCCAATTTTTTGTGATTTAACTTCTTCATCTATATAAGTCGATAAAAGACGAGCCGCTAAACGAGAATATTCCGGATCTTCACCAATCAATAATGAAGCGGTTTGAATACAAAGGTTATCTAACTCTTTAGTTGTAGCGCCATCATAGAGGCCGCTAATAGCCTTCGTCGCCACACGGAGGGGGTCAACCTGACCTAAGCCCTGACCGCAGCGATTTACGCGCTCGACGATTTTAGTGACGTCGACAGGTTCTAAAGTGCCGTCACGTTTTTTAACTCTCATGGCGTGAGCTAAATTTGATTCCATATTGTGAGTTCCATTATTGTTTACGTTTGTGTTCGTCATCATGACTTTCCCCTCTAATCCTTTTCGTACCTTAAGCGTTCAAATCTTTTTAAAGACATGAGATTAGCTTCAAAACCTCCCTCAAGGTTTCGAGCTATTCTTTAGTCCAGTATGTGTAGTTTCAAGAAAAAATGTTGACCATCAATGGTCGCGTTATTCGGTTTTTACTTTTTGCAAAGTTGTTTAAACCTCCTCAAAACACTATATCTAGTGTCTGTCGGTAGTGCCTCATCCTATAAGGCATGCTTTTGTCTTAAAATAAGGTTGAGGCAGATTTATAAAAGAATCAATTATTTTTATAAAAAAAATGAAATTAATCTAAAGGTCTAGCTTGTAATTTAGGCAGATGCTGTGCGCTAAATAGAAAGAATTGAACAGAAGTCGGTGAAGGTTTCTCTCTCGAAAAAGGGTGTCAATAGTGAAATTTTTTATTTTTTTACTTACATTTCTGTTAGATTTTGACGGAAAATTTCACTTTCTTAAATTCCCTGTTAATTGCGATCGTTTCGCACAATTCTTTCCTGCATTTTTTCAATTAAATACTTGTCAGAATCGTTTTGTGGTTGAACTAGGCAACCCTGGAAGATTTGCTCAGTACGAAGTTGATCTACGATAAACTGATGGGTGCCCATACGATCTGAAGTCCACCTGGGCGCAATCAATTCCTCCCAACGAGAGGCAAACGCTGCTAAACGATGAACGGCTATTCGAGGGTGAAGGTGGGAGAGGAATAAAAGTACTTTGTTTTTATAATCTTCACGTTCGATCGGTTGAAAAGTTCCTTCATTATACCATTTTTCGAGTTCGGTATTTTTAAGAACATGCATATTATGAAGTTTTATATTGGTAATTGGTAAATCGTTACAGCGTTTGGCGGTATCGATAATTTGTTCATCGGTTTCATTCGGAGACCCGATAATTAAATGAATCCCTAAATCAACCGCCGTCGCGTTTGCGATTTTGTGAATAGCTTTAATTGAGTCTTCACTGGTATGTCCTCGGCGCATAAATTCTAAATGTTCGTCATAGAAACTTTGAACCCCAAGTTCGACGGCGACAAAAGATTTTTGATAATATTCTTGCCAAAGATCAAGAACAGCCGGGGACAAGCAATCAGGACGAGTTCCAACGACGAAGCCTTTGACGAAATCATAGCTAAGGGCTGTTTCAAAATTTTGTCTCAATGAAGAAACTTTAGTAAAAGTGTTGGTGTAAGCCTGAAAGTAGACTAGAAATTTTTTAGCATGATATCTTTTTTCAATGAGTTTTTGGAAATCAAGAATTTGTTGATCAAGACTCATTTGAAAAGATTCTTCACGTGCCGCCGATCCCCACACATCGCAAAAACTACACGTTTTCATTCCTTTTAAACCCATACGATTCGGACAGTTGTCGACAACTGTTACTGGAATCTTATAAACTTTCTCGTTAAAGATTCTTTTATAGTGTTCGGCGATGCTATGATAGGGTAATCCGGACCAGCCTTTTTCCATAGAGCTTTTTAACACCATTTACATGAACAAAGCAAAACAACTGATGGTTTGTTTACGATTTGTCGCTGAATTTTTTTACGTATTCTGTCATTAAGGCTAAAGTATCGTCATTGAGTTGATTGAATTTTAAACCGACATAGCCATCGGATCCGGTGTAGGTGACTTCAGCTTCTATATTTAAGGGTGTGAAGAAGTGAGGGCTGGTGATTTGCCCACGAATACTGTCTCCAATATTTAAATCAAATGTATCTGTTAACCCCATACCTCCAACACTAATCGTCACCACACGTGCTGCGATTTTCTCATTTTTAGAGGAAGCTCCGGAAAATTGAGCCAAGATAGGAACGCGAGCATTTTTGCGACGAGATATTCCCAATTTTTCAGAAATTTCAGTTATCGCGTAAA
>CALMPX010000463.1 GCA_937871355.1 uncultured Bdellovibrio sp. | reverse complement strand
TCAGCAAAACTAGATAGCGGAATAAAAAAAAACGACGAAGAAAATTTGAAATATTGAAAGGAATAATTTTTTCATGACTTAGTCTAAACAATATCTGACTGTTTTTGCAAAAGTTCTGACTGAAAGCATGCATGTCAAGAATGCGGCAAGGCCCGGAAATTTTTCCCAGTTGTTCTGAACTTTGAGAATTTGTCTTAAAGTACTTGCATCGTTATTTGAACGTAAGCCGGCTCATTCGAGAAAATAAGTTTCTTAACGGTATCAATGGATTTATCTTGGTACGTCACATTCGTTAATGTGGCTCGGCCATCAACAATTTCAATCGGCTTATTGTTGTACTGCGCACCGCGAGCATTCGTTTCAATGGTTACGGCATAACCTTCAGTGTTATTACTCACTTCTTGAATCGCATAAGTTAATTTATTAAGGCGCTTCAGATTCACGCGACCAATGACAGGGACGCGGCCCGTAACCAAGAAACTGGCTTGGGATCCCGCAGCCTGCAGATTGGGACTTAACAGAATAAAAGTAATAAGCACGCTCAAAGCTTGTTTCATAAGGTCTCCGCGCTTTTACATAAGCAATGCGCAAACCAGCCGAAGCGAACCACAAATTGAGGAGTTAGACTGAGTTCAGTGTAAAATCTTTAGACGAAGACAAAATTTTGTCCTGACTAAAAAATAACTTTTCTGTTTAAATTTTAAAATTAAATTCGTGATATTTTTTGAAAAATGCTCGAGAAGCTGCCAGAATTTGATTATCCGAAACACTATCTAAAGTCTCAACTCCAACTAAAGCTTCCAATAATTTCTTATGATTGTGTTTCTCAAGATGACTCTTGAAGTGAACTTTTGCTAAACCGGCACCATACACCAGCAGCTCGGTTGTTTCACCGATAGATTGAGCAATCTCATGAAAAAAGTGCTCTTCGGTATTTTTAATGTAATTGTCGTGAGACTTTCCGATCGGAGGAACTTCATGATGACTCAGTTCTTTTTTTACAATTCCATTGGGAGAAAGTTTAAAAATTTTAGCATTTTTTGAATCGATCCAAACTACACACGATGGCATAATATTTCCTTTATTGAATTTACAAGAACATACCCTGAGCTAAAGGTAAAAACAAGACGCAGATTTCAAATTTAATAGAATGTTTATTATTGTTGCATTTTATAAAATTTATAATCCGATAGGATCAGCAATTAAACCGTCGACCATATTTATTTTTCGAGTCGCCATATCGGCAAAAAGTTGATCATGTGTTACGAAAATAATTGTGGTTCCGCGCTCTTGGTTAATTCTCTTAAAAAGATTCATGACCAAAAGGCCATTAAGCGAATCTAGATTTCCTGTAGGCTCATCGGCGAATAGAAATCGAGGCTCCATCACAAGAGCACGAGCTATCGCCACTCTTTGCTGCTCTCCACCTGAAATTTGGCTGGGTAATTTATCGGCTTTATCAGCAATACCAAATTCTTTTAATAAATCCATTGCCATCGATTTGTATTTTGGATTTTTATCTACTTTCAATGTAGGCATTAAAATATTTTCTAAAGCGCTCAATTCCGGCAACAAATGATGAAACTGAAAGACAAATCCCATTTTTTGGTTTCGAAATTGATGTAATTCTTTGATGCTCATTTGATTTAAATTTATTTGATCAATGATAATATTTCCTGAGCTGGGTTTATCGAGGCTGCTGATAATATACAACAACGTGCTTTTTCCGGAGCCTGATCGCCCTGTGATGGAAACCATTTCACCATCTTTGATTTCACCACTAATACCCTTCAAAACAGCCGTCGGAGGCTCAC
>CALMPX010000462.1 GCA_937871355.1 uncultured Bdellovibrio sp. | reverse complement strand
AGCGCTTTGGCTCAGTTCTTAGTTGATAAAAATATTGTGATATCGGCGACTCTTCATACTTTTTCCGCGGTGGTTGTTTATCCATGGGGAATTTCAACGCACGACCTTGCTACTCCGTACGATAATCAGTATAAAAAATTAGTTGAGGCGGCGACGGTTGAAAGCGGATATAAAACAGGGAATAACACCGATTTGCTTTATCCAGCCGATGGAACTTTTGAAGACTATGCCTATTGGAAACATGGTATCTGGTCATTACTATTCGAATTAGGTTTTTCCCATAATCCAGATACACAAGAAGTTCTGAATATGGTGAATTCGAACAGCCCGGGAATTAAACGGTTTTTAGAAACAGCTCCAAAACAACGGGTAGCGGCGCATGATTTCAAGGGACAATGCGACTACTCCAGAGCTCGTCAACGTATCTTTCTTGAGTAGACATGAAAACAGTTTTAATCACGGGCGTAAGCACTGGCATTGGACGAGCACTTGCTGAATTTTTTTTAGAGCAAGGACACACGGTTATTGGTTCGGTTCGTGATCCGCAATCAGTTGATTTAATCAAACTAAAATACGGTGCTCGATTTATTTTATGGAAATGTGATTTTTTAAATCTGATTGAAATTGATTCGATTCATACATTATTGAAAGAAAATAAAATAATCCAAATTGATGTCTTAGTGAATAATGCGGGAATGGTTTCTTCGGCTCCGTTTCAATTTCAAAATTTTTTAGAAATTCAAAATACCATGAACACCAATGTATTAGCCGTCATGCGTATGACGCAAGTGATGATTTCCTATTTGATTCCGACTCAAGGACGAATCATTAATATCTCATCGATCAGCGGTCTAAATGGAACGCCCTTCCTTGCGGCCTACTGCGCCAGCAAACACGCCATTGAAGGTTTTTCGGAATCACTTCGTCGTGAAATGAATTTGTATGGCATCAAAGTTTCTGTGATTGGACCGGGTTCGATTAAAACTCCGATCTGGTCAAAAGGATTTGAAACGATTCGAACAAAATATGATAAAACACCTTATCATGAATCCTTTAATCGCTTTATTGATTTCGCCAAGTTTGAAGAAGAAAATGCTTTATCTACGTCCGTCGTGGTGGAAAATGTAGTGCATGCGGCCTTTTCAAAACGTCCCAAAATAAGATATGCCCCAGTCCCTAGAAAATGGACCAGTATCTATTTGCCTCGATTGTTGCCTAAGTTCATCGTGGACTCTATGACCTGCAAAGCACTTGATTTGACGATTAAAAAAAATTAATTCTTTCTTAATACTCGCTTTATGACCTTGCTATAGTCTTATATGTAAGAACACAAACAAAAAATACAAAGGAGTATTTATGTTAAAATCAGTATTAGCTACTTTAGTTTTAGTGGCCTCTGTAACGTCATTTGCCAAAGGTGGCGATCGTGCAGCCAAAGACGCCGAAATTAAAAAAGCCTGTGCAGCAGAAATTGCGACATCAGGCTGCGGAGATAAAGAGCTCGGTAAAGGACTTTTAAAATGTCTCCATGCTTACAAGAAAGAACATAAAGACATGGTGATTTCAGATTCTTGTAAAAATGAAAGAAAAGAATTAAAAGAAGCGCGACAAGCTAAAAAATCAGAAGCTAAACCTTCTGAGACTAAGTAATAGTTAATAAATATAAAAAAACAATAAAGAAGGAGTTGCGTGAACCGCAATCCCTTCTTTATAATTAAAAATGTGTATTTAAATCAAATTTAGATAGATTCTTAGGGCCATTATCGCTATAGATAATGACCTATGAGAGTACGACAAATTGTCTTTTTATCTTTATTGGTAGCGGCTATTTCTGGATATGTTATTTTTCAATTCAATCTAGGTGATCCTTTAAATGTTTCCGAACAAAAACACTTAGAGCCATTAAACGCAATCGATGCCACGACCGCTCAAAAATCGGTTATTACAGTGCCAAATAGTGAAAATTTTGCGCAAAAGTTACAAGACGTTTTGATTGCAGCGCCACCCGGGTCCATTGTGCAAATGCCCGAAGGTCATTTCTCTTTTAAAGATGAAATTTCAATTTCAAAACCTTTCATCACTTTGCGTGGCCATGGAAAAGGTAAAACGATTCTTGATTTTCAAGGACAGACGGCGGGTAAACAAGGAATCTTTGCCACGAATGACGGTGTGACTATGGAAGACTTCACCGTATTAAATACCGATGGTAATGGCGTTAAGGTCACTGGATCTAATGGTGTTATTATCCGCCGTATAGAAATGAAATGGACACGAGGTCCCCACACAGACAATGGCGGCTACGCCATTTATCCCGTGAACACGCAAAATTTATTGATCGAAGAATGTGAAGTCAGCGGAGCCTCTGATTCAGGAATATACGTCGGTCAATCTAAGAATGTGATTGTTCGAAATAATTTAGCTTACGGGAACGTAGCCGGTATCGAAATCGAAAACACGCAGAACGCAGATGTGTATAATAACATGAGTACTGAAAATACCGCAGGTATTTTGATCTTTGACTTACCCAATTTGAATCTTCGCCAAGGTGGTGAGATTCGCATTTACAATAATACTGTGCTTAAAAATAACCTACGTAACTACGCACCTGCAGGAAATATCGTCAGTTCAGTGGCTAAGGGGATAGGTCTTCTTATTGTCGCAACGAAAAAAATTGAAATTTTTAATAATCAATTTTCTCAAAATGATTTCTCCGATATGGTCATCGTCAATTACCTGATTACGGGAATTAAGATTGAAAACGAAGAGGTTTTTGATCCGACTCCGCATACGATCTATATTCATGACAATAAAACCAGCGGGGACAAGAAACCTCAGATCAATTTGAAAAACGAAATTAGTCTGGTGGCCAACTGGTTATTTAAAATGAATGTTCCCGACATTGTTTACGATGGCATTCGCGATGGAACTTATAATAAAAGTTTGTTTGAAAATGATAAAAGAATTTGTCTTGTCAGAAATAATTCGGTCACAGGCAAAGCGGCCACTTTTGGAAATATGCACTTAGATAGCGGACGTCAACAGCTGATTTTCCCCGGAGGACCGGCCACTCGTGATATTGAAAATCATAACTGTGAATTAAATCCAATTCGCCCAGTCGTTTTAGATCCGCCAGTGTATACCCAAAATAGATACCCGGATGTTATTTTGGGCGATAGTAATGATTGTCGACAAATTAAAGATAAAAATGTGAATTTTAAAGCGGCTTTAAGTGCTGATTGTCATCATTTATCTTCGTATAATTTATTCGACGATGTGAAAAATCCATTGATGCATCCCCATTTTCATGGTTTTCAGTACGATTTAAATTCGACACTTTTTAGTGATTACGCTTTGAAATCTCGTTTTATTTTTATTCCTGAAGGTAAAACGGCGAAATATCGCGATCATGATGTTTTCGATTTCCCGGTTGGAACAATTATTTCTAAAACATTTTGGTATAAAAATAAAAAAACTCAAATAAATAAAGTTATTGAAACACGTTTGTTGATCCATCGATCAAATGGATGGGTGGCTCTGCCTTACGTGTGGAATGAAGCTCAAACCGAAGCTGTGCTTGCTCGTGGAGGAGAAACAAAAGAAATTTCCACTGAATGGATTGATCAAGACACGGCTCAGAATAAAAAAAGTTTTTCGTATCACATTCCGAATGCCAATCAATGTTTAAATTGCCATAACATAAATGCCAAGATGACACCGATTGGCCCTCAAGCAAAATGGCTGAATCGTGAAGGTGTTGGTGATTGGGTTGGAAAAAATCAAATTCAACAGATGATGGCTGAAAAGCACTTGATCGTTGAAGCGGACCAAGATATCACGCAGGCTCCTCGGGCGGATAATTATCATGATGTGAATATTCCCATCGAAAGAAGAGCACGCGCGTACTTAGATATCAATTGTGCTCATTGCCACAATCCGGGTGGCAGTGCAGGGATGTCAGGTTTGTGGCTTGAGTTAGAGCGGGATCTTAAATCTCCTCATGCTGGGATCTGTAAACATCCTGTGGCCGCCGGAACTGCAGCCGCGCAATTGAAATATGACATTGTTCCGGGCTCGCCCAATAAATCAATTTTGATTCGTCGTATGCGTTCACAGCGTCCAGCGAATCAAATGCCGGAACTAGGACGACATTTAGTTCATGTCGAAGGTGTTCAATTGATTGAAAACTGGATCAACCAAATGAATGGCGCGTGCCAAGATAAATAATCATAGACTGAGGTACAGTTTCAAAGGGTAGTCGTATTTACATCACCTCCTCGGTCAACGATAATAAGATCGAAGATTATGGAGGAGCTGAATGAAAAAAATGACTGTATTTTTAACTGTCTTGTTAGGTCTGTCATTAAGTCTTCAAGCTCAAACTCAACCGACCAAAAATTTAGATGAAAAAATTGATTCCTATAATAAAAAAATTAAATCGATTCAAATTGAGCTTCAAAATTTAGTGACTCAAACAGGAAAAGTTTGGTCAGCACCAGTTCCGTTTAATGTAAATGAAAGACTGATTGAATATCATAACGGAATTTTGTGGACGAAATCTGATGAGAAAGAATTAATCCTACGGCATAAAAAAACCGTCGATCAATCAAAAAAGCAAGCCAAAGAGCTTTCAAAAAAGATCGGGATTAATTTAGAATCGATTCGATCAAAAAAAATAGAAGGCTTATTTTGCGCCGATCTTCCTAAAGGAGGGATGTTGCACGTCCATCCCTGGGGGACTCTGGATCTGGAGACTTTAAAGCTGATTCTTGTGAAACAAAATCCATTGATTGATTTAGCTCAGTTAAAACAATTGGCTGAAGTTGGTTTAGATGAAAATGCCGATGGTCAAATTGACTCAACTTTACCTCAAATATCGACTTTAAAGTTTTTAAATAAAATTTCAACCTCAGAAAAGCTAGAAGGAAATAAAATTCGATATTCTCAATTAAGTGAAGAGGATAAAATATTATTCCACGATCTTTTTTTTATGAAGGATAAGACTGCAAACTTCACTGAATTTATGGGTGTTTTTTCGGTGATCTTTAACACGGTTTTTAAAAAAGATTCGTTTTCAGA
>CALMPX010000461.1 GCA_937871355.1 uncultured Bdellovibrio sp. | reverse complement strand
GGGTCGCGTAGCTATGATGGCTTCAGCCGAAGGCGGCGTGGATATCGAAGAAGTCGCTGAACACAGACCCGAAGCGATTTTTAAAGTCGATATCGATCCCACAGTTGGATTGGGAGCATGGCAAGCTCGTGAATTAGCGTTTAAAATCGGTATGTCTCCTGAAGTTGTTAATAAAGCCACTAAATTTTTTATGGGTCTTTACAACGCATTCATCGATAAAGATTGTTCAATTGCTGAAATTAATCCTTTAGTTGTGACTAAAGAAAATGACGTCATCTGTTTAGATGCTAAAATGAATTTCGATTCAAACGCTTTATTCCGTCATCCAGACATCATGGAATTACGCGACCTCAATGAAGAAGATCCAGCGGAAATCGAAGCCTCAAAATTTGACCTCGCTTTCATTAAATTAGATGGAAACATCGGCTGTTTAGTGAATGGTGCGGGTTTAGCTATGGCGACTTTAGATATTATTAAATTATTTGGCGAATCTCCAGCGAACTTCTTGGACGTTGGCGGCGGCGCAAATAAAGAAAAAGTAACGAACGCATTCAAAATCATTTTAAAAGATCCGAATGTTAAAGGAATTCTCGTTAATATTTTCGGCGGTATCATGAAATGTGATGTGATCGCCGAGGGTGTTATCGCCGCCTCTAAAGAAGTCGGATTAAAAGTTCCACTAGTCGTTCGTTTAGAAGGTACTAACGTTGAATTAGGTAAAAAAATCTTAGCCGACAGTGGTTTAAACATCATTCCAGCTAGTGATTTAACAGATGCAGCTAAAAAAATTACTGCGGCAATTAAGAAGTAGGTTTTAATATGTCAATTATCGTAGACAAAAATACAAAAGTTATTTGCCAAGGTATTACAGGTGCTCAAGGTTCTTTCCACACGGAACAATGCTTAGCTTACGGAACAAAATTCGTCGGTGGCGTGACTCCAGGTAAGGGCGGAACAACTCATGTCGGTTTACCGGTTTTCAATACTGTTAAAGAAGCTAAAGCTAAAACAGGTTGCACGGCAACGATGGTTTTCGTTCCACCGGCTTTCGCCGCAGATTCAATCATGGAAGCCGTTGATGCAGGATTAGAGCTCATCGTTTGTATCACTGAAGGCATTCCTGTTTTAGACATGGTTAAAGTTAAACAATACATGGTTGGAAAAAAATCCCGACTTGTAGGTCCAAATTGTCCCGGCGTGATCACTCCTGATGAATGTAAAATCGGAATTATGCCAGGCCACATTCACAAAAAAGGACGCATCGGCGTTTTATCTCGTTCCGGAACATTAACTTACGAAGCCGTTGGCCAGTTAACAGCTTTAGGTTTAGGTCAGTCTTCTTGCGTTGGTATCGGCGGAGATCCAGTGAATGGAACGAACTTTATCGACGTCTTGAAAATGTTCAATGCTGATCCGAATACAGATGGCGTGATCATGATCGGTGAAATCGGTGGATCAGCTGAAGAAGAAGCGGCTGAATACATCAAAAAAGAATTTAAAAAACCAGTGGCGGTGTTTATTGCCGGAGCAGCGGCTCCCGCAGGAAAACGCATGGGCCATGCCGGCGCTATTATTAGCGGTGGAAAAGGGACAGCCGAAGCAAAATTTGCAGCATTAGAAGCTGCTGGTTGCAAAATCGCGCGTAATCCGGCAGATATGGGCACAACACTTAAATCAATGTTAAAATAAACAATCAAACAAACTCATTAAGGAGAAAATATGGCTAACGAAAGAACATTCTCAATCATTAAACCAAACGCTGTTAAGAAAAACGTTATCGGCGATATCATCAGCACTTTTGAAAACAAAGGCTTAAAAATCGCAGCAGCGAAATTAGGAATGATGTCTAAAGAAAAAACTGAATTATTTTACGCTGAACACAAAGAACGTCCTTTCTTTGGTGAATTAGTGACTTTCATGACTTCGGGACCAGTTGTTATGATGTGTTTAACGGGCGAAAATGCCGTTTTAAAAAACCGCGAAATCATGGGCGCAACGGATCCTAAAAAAGCTGACGCGGGAACAATTCGTGCTAAGCACGGTGATTCTATGGGTGAAAATGCCGTTCACGGTTCTGATTCAGTCGCTTCGGCTGAACGTGAATTAGCGATTTTCTTTGACCGTCACGAACTCGTAAATTTCTAATTTAGTGGGCTTCAGAAAACTGGCTCCTCAATCAAAAGTTTCTAATGAAAAAAGGGGCTCTGGACTAGAGTCCCTTTTACGTTCAGAACACATCGTAACTGTGGAAAAAATGTCCATTGGTGGTGATGGAGTGGCTCGTATTCCTGTTTTAGACCGCACGGTCGTCGTTTTAATACCTAAATCAGCCCGACACGATGAGCTTAAAATTAATATTTCTCAGACAGAAAAAACTTTTCTTTTCGGTGAGATTCTTGAAATTATTAAGCCCTCGCCGTTTCGCCGCGAACCGCCTTGTCCGGTTGCCTTTGAGTGTGGCGGGTGTTCTTGGCAGCAGATCGTTGAAGCTGAACAAATTAATCAAAAAGAATTACTTCTTAAAGAGCTCTTTAAGAAATTTTTACCAGACCTTAACTACGATCTTTTGCCCACGGTAACATCTGATAAAAAATTTGAATATCGTAACCGTATCCAACTTAAACATTTCCAAGATAAAATCGGTTATTTTAAGCCGAACTCTCATGACATCGTTCCCATCACAGATTGCTTAATTGCTGAAGCCCCGATTCGGTCTAAGATCGCCGAGTTAGCGCAGACATTAAAGCCGAGTATTGAATTAAAAAAATACGAAATTAAGATCAACCAAGAGGGAAAAACGGAATATTACGACATCGGATCTCACGGAGAAGGCCTAGCTTTTTCTCAAGTGAACAATAGTGTGAATCAATTGTTGGTGGATGAAACTTTAAAGCAAATAAAGTCTCTTATTCCGACTGATTTCTCTGGTTTAATGACCGAATTATACGCGGGAGCTGGTAATTTTACCTTTGCTTTGGCCCAAGCTTTTACCAAAATGAAGATCGAAGCCGTCGAATTAAATCACCGACTGACGGCGGCTGCTGTTGAAATTGTTAAAACTAAAAAATTAATTAAGCAGGTTACTTTTTTCACGACGAAAGTGGAAACTTTTGCCTTTCATCAACCCCTTTCAAGTAAAATTATACTGCTTGATCCGCCTCGTAGTGGTTGTCTGCCCGAGGTCATTCGCCGTATCGCTGACAAAAAACCAGAGCATATCGTCTACGTGAGCTGCCATCCGACTATGCTCGCACGCGATATAGCATTATTTATAAAATCATCACCAGAATACCAAATTAAACATCTTCAGATATTTGATATGTTTCCACAAACTGATCATTTTGAAACTCTGTGCATTTTATCTATTCGTTGACTCAAACGTAGCTGATGCTAGCATAAAGACATGATCAGTAAAATGATGAGAAACTTCAAGCTTTCACTCTCCATTTTGGCCGTCCTGTTATTTACACAGGGCTGCGCAACTCCACATCAAAGCAACAAACAAAGGGCTGCCGAACTGAGAATGGAAATTGGTATTTCTCATATTCAGAGAAATAATTTACCTTTAGCATTAAAAGAGCTTTTAGGCGCATTAGAATTAGATCCTAAAAATTCAAATGTTCATAATAATTTAGGTATCGTTTATTATCTTCGTGAAAAATTTGATATTTCAGTAAAATATTTTTTACAAGCCATCGCTTTAAACCCTTCGTTTACAGAGGCTAAAAATAATTTGGCTCGGGTGTATATTGTTCAAAAACAATATACCAAGGCGTCTAACCTTCTTGATGAAGTCTTATCTGATTTAACTTACACCAATGCCCACAGCGCCTATTTTAACTATGGTCTTCTTTACTTTAACCAAAATAAATTCGACCAAGCAAAATTATATTTTTCTAAAATAATCATGGATAACCTCGAAGACTGTAACACTCAAGTATACTACGCTAGATCTTTAATTGAAACGAACTCTGTTAAATTAGCAGCAGAACAACTCGATAAAGCCACTCAGTTCTGTGTCTTAGAGCGTATCGATGATGCGCATTTTTATAGTGCTATTTCTTACTATAGACTCGGCCATAAACAAAAAGCTTTAGCTCGCTTTGAAGAACTTGTTAAAATTTTTCCCGAGGGGAAATACCGTCAAAAATCGGTAGAGATGATCCAATTGATTCAAAAGGAAATACGTTAAATGAAAATTACAGGTGAACTACTTAAATCCGAAAGAATTAAATTAAAACTTTCTCAACAAGATATTGCTTTCGCTTTAAAGCTAAGCCCTCGCATAATTAACGCCATAGAAGAAGGCGATACAGAATCATTGCCTGCAAAAACATTCTTACGTGGTTTCGTTAAATCTTATGCAGAAATGCTGAAACTCGATTCAACGATGGTCCTGTCACAGTTCCAAGAAGAAATGGGAACAACTCGTCCACTTTCTAAAGTTGTTGCAAGTCCAAGCGAAAACGCCAAAGCAAAGACGACTTACAACTTCGAAGAAAATGCAGCCAAAGAAGATATAGCCTCTGTGACGCCGAATTTAAAAATGAATTTAAACAAAAATACTTTGAAACTAGTCGCGGTGATTACTTTTGCGGTGATTGTAATTGGTGGTATTAATCAAATTATTAACAAGTATCAAAAAGAAGTTTCAACATCGCCAGAAGCACCAAAACTAACGGTGGAAAATTTAACTCAAGAGGCCAATAGTAATAAGGATTTGGTCGAGACAGCTCCGGTTGAAACGGCTGCGTCGGCAACCACCGCCGCGACGGCTCCGCTTGATTCGATATCGAGTCCGACAGGTGCCGTTTCTACAGCAATACCTGTTTCAGATTCGACAACTCAGAAGCCGGCAGAACAGCCAGTCGCGACTCAAGAAACAAAACAACCAGAAACCTTAGCCACAGCGAAATCAGTGGAACTCGTAATTGAGGCGACAAAAGACACCGTTATTTCCTATTCGGTCGGTAATGAAAATAATTATAAAACTTTGGAGTTAAAGAAAAACACTTTTCAAATTATTAAATCTAAAAGTGGTCTTTACCTTAAGGTTGACGAAGGAAATTCAATTTCCATTACGGTGAACGGTATTAATAAAGGGTTAGCTTCGTCGAGTGCAAAACCGATCAAACTTTCTTACTAAGAACTCTTTTGTTTTAAGAGCTCTTCTATTATCACTGATAGTTAAGCTTTTTTTAGCTTATCTGCTGCCTGTGGTCGGCGACGAATCTTATTATCTTGTTTGGGGCCAGTATCTCCAGTTGAGTTACTTTGATCACCCCCCAGCGGTCGCTTGGCTAACATGGATATCAAATCAACTTTATTCTGTTTTTCCATTATCTTGGTTTTGGCTCAGCATCAGACTTCCTTTTATCATCATAAGCACTGTCACTTTTCTGATCTGGCTTAAAGCTTATTTGTTTGAACAAAACGAAGACGCCAACGTAAAATCATTTACGATTCTTTATTTTTTAAATCCGTTATTGGGCCTTGGTGGAATTTTTGCGACACCGGACATTCCATTGTTATTTTTCTGGTCGATGGCTTACTATGCCATCTTAAAAATTAGAGCGACTCAATTCATCAAGTGGTACGCGATCCTAGGGGTCAGTCTTGGATTAGGTTTCTGCTCAAAATATCACATAGTTGTTTTGCCTATATCAATGATCATTGCTTTATTTTTCCTAAAAGATTTAAAAAGTATTCAAATTAAAAAATTAATATATACCGTTATCTTTGGATTTATTTTTTCACTTCCCGTCGTAATATGGAACTATCAAAATGAATGGTCGTCATTTTTATTTCAACTCAATCATGGATTTAACGCCGAAAAAAAATATAATTTCATGTGGACGATTTCTTATTTGGTCGGACAAGTCATTTTATTTAATCCAATTATTCTATTCTATCTATTTAAAAATGTAAAAAAGTCGCTGACAAAAAACGTAGCCCTTTCCCAGTGGGGATTTTTTGTTTTCAGTTCATTCAAAGCAATTGTAGAGGCTAACTGGCCGGTCACTTCGCACGCTCAGGGTTTGTTAGGCGTGAAAAGCGATTTTAAAAAATATTTTAAATTTAGCGTTTTCTACTGGTGTCTTATTTGGTTGGTTCTCATTGGTTTAATTATGTCACCCGTCAGCACGGAAAAGCTCGTCAATATTCCACAAAGCTATTCCGCTCGTGAAATTTATAATTTAACTAAAGCATACCGACCCCTATTTGGTCCAACCTACCAGCTGTCGTCTTTGATGCATGCCATTTCAAATGAACCTATTTACAAACTCGACGGTTTGTCTCGTCTTGATTTTTACGACTATCTCAAAAGCTCGTTGCCATCGGATGATATGACAAATTTTTATGTGCTTAAATATGTTCAAACGACATGGCCAGAGTGGGTAGACGATTATAAAATTGAAAAAGTTCTCGATCTCCCAAAATATCAACTCGAACTCTATGAGTTAAGTTATGAATAGATTTTTTATTTCAATCAGCGCTTTGTTTTTGGCCTACATCACTTTTGGATTTTATCTTTCGCAATATAAGTTTGATTTATTCGGGCGAGAAATAAAAGGAACAACTATTTTTTATAACTATAAGCTGCATCAAAATATCTATTCAAATATTTCAATAGGTTCTGGTACGTATAGTTCTATATCAGAAGAATCTAAGCGCTCTCAGTCCAAGTTCATTTTATTTACTGATCTTAACCCGACTGTTAACTTAGATCACGACCGCTATGTGATGAATGTGGGCCAGCTCTTCGGGGCTAAAATTATAAACAATGAAAATTCATACACGGTTTATTCTGCCTTAAATAAGACGGCTATTAATTACTCTAATTCAACGTTTCTGGAAAACTACCCTCAGGATGTCATCGTCATTGATCATATGAATACACAGCTTAAACCCGTCGAATTTGCAGACGGGTTAGATGTTATTAATTTAAAAAATTTAGCCAACAAAGTATGGATCAATAAAAAAGTTTCTACTCTCTGGAGTCTGTTGTTTTATCCCTTCAATCCACGACTCGCTTTGTTGCGCCTGTATCGAGATCCAGATGAAGAACTTCGTATTTTCGACCAAATGTCTCAGAAAAAAAAATTAAACCTCTATTTATCCTCTGAGGCCACAGCCAAGGCCGTTCCTATAACGAATTGGCTGATTAAATTTCCAAGCTATGAAAATGTTTTCAATATTGCGAGTGAACGTCTGTTAATGACATCTGAATTGTCCAGCAACATGGAAAACGACAAGCGTGCCATTTTCAATGCGCTAAAAGCCGGATCGTTTTACGTAACGATTGATACTTTAGGTGATTCAGCTGGCTTTGAAGCTTACGTGATTTCGAAGCGCGACAATGTGTACACTTTTATGGGAGAAAAGACTTCGTTTAATTCAACTCAACGACTCTTTTTTAAACTACCGAAAGAACCCAATGTTTATCATGAAGTCGTTTTGTATAAAAATGGCGAACGCGTCGACCATCGCAATACATCGAGTGGAGATTTCCCTCTGTCTGAACCGGGCGTTTACAGAATACAAGTCCGCGTCAGTGCTCGCCTACCCTTTCCTGATGCCGACAAATGGTTAACTTGGATTTTCACTAACAATTTCTACATTAATTAATCGATGACTTCGTTCACAATTTTAACGATCAAATCAATTTCTTTAGAAGCTTGATCAATTTCGGCTTGGCACGAGAGGCGCTCCCGCGGTCGTAAAACCAGCTCTTGGGAGATCTCGATTTCGTGGTGTGATTGAGGTTTTAGATAATCAGTTTTTTGCATGATTTCCACACGGCACGTTCCACATGTTCCATTTCCGCCGCAAGACTGATTAATGCTTATTTTATTGGCGTTAAAAATATCAAGTAATGTCACTGGGCTTGAGCTTTTTACATCTATTTCGAGTTTAGCTTCTTCTTGAAAGAAAGTTTCGGCTAACGTGAGTGTTTTTCTTGAAACGGTCATGTTTTATCTGTATCAAAAAAGACATGAGATTCATAGCTTTTGACTTAGAAACAACAGGAACTGTACCCGGTGCCGACAGAATCGTCGAAATTGGTGCGGTATTATTTAATAACCACGAGGTCGAGTCTGTTTTTTCGACTCTAATCAACCCAATGCGATCAATTCCTGCTGGTGCATCCGCCGTGAATGGAATTTCTGATGACATGGTTTTTGATAAACCATTAATTGAGGACATCCTTCCTTCATTTGCTGAATTTTGCCAAGACTTACCCATGGTCGCTCACAATGCGCCATTCGATTCTCAATTTCTTTTAGCTGATATTAAACGTCATGAGGTCTTAGCTCCGCGAGGTGTTGTCCTTGATACTCTGCCGATTGCACGCAAGGTTTTCCCAGGGCTTCCAAATTACAAATTAGGTACTTTGGTTCAACACTTAAAAATTCCATCGTCTAACTTCCACCGTGCTGAAGAAGACGCGACTTACTGCGGACGTTTATTTATCGAGATGACTAAGCGTATCTCTATTGGCGGCAAAGCGCCGGCGATTGAAAATTTAGTTTCATTGACGGGTAAACCTGAATTTAAATTTCCACAAATCGAGCGTGTCCCTAAGCAAATGGGATTCATGCTTTAGACATGAAACTTAGCCTTTGGCTTTGTGTGCCACCGGATAGCGACGACCGCGACCAAAAGAGTGAGAGCTTATCTTAAGAATCGGCGCCGCCTGCCAACGTTTAAATTCAGTCTTCATCAACTGGCCCAATAACCATTGATCGATTTTCGTCTTTGTTGGTTTCTTTTTTTCCACCAAGTTCACCACTGACTGATCTAATAAATCATACGGTGGTAACGAGTCTTGATCTTTTTGATCGGGCTTTAATTCAGCAGACGGTGGACGAGTTATAATGAACTCTGGAATAACCTCTGATTCACGATTATAGAGCTTACACAGTTCGACCACTTCTTTTTTAGTTAAATCTCCGATGACCGCAAGGCCTCCGCACATATCGCCGTAAAGCGTGGCATAGCCCGTGGCGTATTCTGATTTATTACCCGTAGTTAATAACATACTTCCTGAGAAGTTCGAGTAAGCCATCAAGAATAATCCACGAATACGCGCTTGAAGGTTTTCGTGAGTTAACGAAAATTGATTGATTTTAAATTCGTCATCAATAATATTTTTAATATGCTCAAACGTCGACTGAATACTGATATCTTTAAGTTCTACACCAATGTTGTTGGCTAACTGCTGGGCCACTTGAAAACTTTTGCTTAAATTAAACTGCGTAGGAAGTGCGAATAATTTCACGTTGTTTGATCCTAATGCATCCACCGCTAAGACCGCCACCAACGCCGAATCGATCCCTCCAGATAAACCAAGGTGGACTTTGCCGATTTCCGTTTTAGATGTGAAATCTTTGATTCCCAAAACCAAGGCCTTACGAAGCTGTTCTGTTTCTGTTTCTTTCGCCGCTGTTCGATTCCAGCTTTCTTGCGATGACAAATCATAAATATTCGCATCTTCTTCGAACGACATCATCTTATGAATCAGTTTTCCTTGTTTATCTAAAATAAAACTTTGTCCATCGTAGATGATTTCATCCTGAGCTCCGACCATATTGACATAAGCGATAGGAGCTTTTAAATGGCGCGCGGTTTTTTGTGCCGTCCCGAGGCGCAGGGCTAATTTTCCTTTATGAAAAGGAGAAGCGCTCATATTAATAATTAAATCTAATTTTTTTCGAGGCAGTTTTTTAAGTGGATTTTCAGCGTAAATTGAATCCCAAGCCCAAATATCTTCGCAGATCGTTAATAAAAAATTTTTTCCGTTTAGTTTAAAATAATTATCTTTGATCTTTCCTGGTTCAATAAAACGAGCTTCATCAAACACATCTCCTGTCGGCAACAGTTCCTTATGAAAACTTCGAACAATTTTATTCTTTGTACATAAAAATGCCGCATTGAAGTAAGGACGACCTCGACCGGTGTTTTTTTCAAACCCACCAATCAATACATAAATATTCTTTGGAATAGTTTTTATAATTTGCCTTAAAGCTTTAATTTGTTGCGTAACAAGCGTGTCACGCTCTAATAAATCAAATGGATGATATCCAAACAAAGAGCCTTCGGGAAAAATAATCATTTCGGCTTTTTTTGCCGCAAGAGATGAAATAGATTCTATGATTTTATTTTTATTCGATTCAAAATCACCAAGAGTGGAATTAATTTGGGCTAGGGCTATTCTCATGGTTGTTAGTTTCTGACTTTGTGGCGCTTTTATCAATCAGATTATTTTCAACGCTGTTCTCCAATGGTTTACGACCGGTAAAGCCATCTTGATAACCATGGTGAAATTTAATTTCTGTCTCTGGAAATTTCCAGCAGAAATAGCCTTGACCATTGTCAAAGTCGGCCAACCACAAACCTTTAGGCTTACCACCTAAACGTTCAATTTTGTTCTGCCACTTTTGAATGTGATCATTAATTTCATCTTGAAGCTCAAGTGAACGCGAAGAGTTTTTGTCGGGCATCGCATCAACACAGGCCATGAGATATTTAACGTCTTTGCTGTATTCTTCGGTCACACGATAAACCAATGGCAACAAATCTTCGACTTGTTTTAATGTAAAAATTTTGATCTGAGAATGACCTACGATTTCAAACAAAATATACCCCTATGAACAACGTTATTTTCTAAATTTAATAAAGTTACAATAAGGATCTTGAGCTTTGTATATTATATATTTGGTGCAAGACAACCAGGCATTTGATCTATGGTCTATCTATCTAGTATCATTCGCATTTTGGGTGACAATTGAACGACTATTTCTTACATAGTTAGCGTAAAACTTCCACCAAAAGAGCTAACTATCCGAGTTGTTGTAGTTCATAATCTGTCCGCCGAAGAAAATAAAAATCGCAATCCCGATTCCGGCAATCATAATCCACTTCATGAAGTAGCCAAAGCCTATCTCCATCTCGGGTTCCTCCGTCATCGTCGCTACGCTACGCTGAGGCGGGTTAAACATAGATCTTCGAGGCCCAGGCCGGATATCAGCTTCAGCTAAGGAAATCTTTTGGGTGACGTTTTGCCGACGCTCCAGACCCCCTCCGCGGGTGTTTTTCTTAATGGACTCTTCCATTTTTCCCGTCACTGGGCGATAAGCCTGTGATTTATCAGCGTCTAAATCACGCCGTGCCATCGGAATAGATCTGACGTTATCATCTCCTTCGCTATCTGATGAACTGTAGGCATCAGATCGATTGCGAAGATTCGAACTGAATTTCGTCGAATCATCACCATCATCGCTGGAATTATTATTATTTCGGCGCTGAGTTGCGCTTTTTTTCGAAGAGGACGAGGGTGAACTCAATCCGGCTCGACTGCTTGCCGTCGCTTTGGTTGAGCCTTTCGGGACTTCTGACGAAAGCGGCGTAGTTGTTCCTATGTTTTTGGTTCCGCCTCCATCTTGACTGGCGATAGGAGTTTTATCTAAAGAGGCTGAACACTTATAGCCGGCACCGGTGTGTTTACTGAGGTCTCCATCGGAAACGCCTAAGGCCGGAAGTTCGCCTTGAACCATCAAACATTTAAAATATCCGCCGACATATCCAGAAATATATTTGTTCATGTTCGAAAAAAGACTTTTAGCCAAAAACAACATTGTCACTGCGATGATCACGACCAAAATATACTCGATCATAGCCTGTCCTGATTCATCAGATCGATGAAGCTTCAAGCTACGCGGAAGTTTAGTCCGAAAAGAGTATTTTTTAAAGAGTTTCACTAGATTATTTATCGGATTATATGAATAATAACTGTATGAATATGTTACGGTTTTCTATCGCCATTTTTACCGGATTCAGCTTGTTATGTCTCAATCTGAGTCACGCACAGACAATAAGCTTACCCTCTGGCACCGGCGCTCCTCCTATTTCGATTACTCCAAATACGCCGCCAGGCACGCCCACTTCTACACCAGCGACCAGCGGTGATCCACATATGGCGCCTGTTAAAAAAATTTATGAATTCAAATCAATTTGCGTGTTTGACGAAGAAACTCCTGTTTCCCTCAGTGCTGTTGTTAAAAATAAACGACTTGAGCTTATTCAAAATAAATTGGAAAAAGCGGTGGCGGCTAAAAACGCTGAACAAATACAACAAATTAAATCCTTACTCATTCGTGAATACATTAAACAAGATAATTATACCAAAGCCGAAGAATTATTCTTACGTGATGGCGTTCTTTTAAACCAAACAGATCGTATGCTTATTTCTACGGATATTGATTTACATAAAAAGCTTCCAAAGTTAGCTAAAAATAACTTAAATAAATACTTAGAAACACATCCACAAGATATCTTGGCTTTGGAAAAACTGGCTGATGTTTATATTATACTCGGCTATTTTTCGGATGCCGTTTTGGTTTATGAAGATCTAGAAAAAATGAATCCTAAAAAAAACTACTCTGAGTTTTTATGTCAAAGTGCTGCATTAAATGCTGATCACACCAATGTAACTAAACACTGTCATCAGCTTCAGAAAAAAGATTCAAAAAACAATATGGCCGATATTTATATTGGAATTTCTCAGCGCGATCAGGAAAAATATAAAGAAGCGATTAAAAGTTTTGAAAAATCACTTAAACTTAAACCGACAGAATATGCCTCAACCTGTTTGGCGGAAAGCTACTACCTAAATAACGATTTTGCCAAAGCGATTGAGCAGTTTAAGACTTCAGTTAGCATTAAGCCTGAATCGAAACGGGCACGTCTAGGCTTAGCTAATACTTATTTAAAACAAAATTTATTTAAAGAGGCCTTAGAGGAATTTAAAGAGAGTTGTAAACGAGGCCTGCAGCCGTTGATCGAGATGTCGGCCGCTGCGAATAGTTTAAAAAGTCAAAAAAGTGATTTAGCAAATTTGTATTTTGATGAAATACAAAAATGTAAGAAATAGTCTTAGTCGACTATTTCTCCGATGAGGTCATATTCCATACTGTCTGTTATTTTTACTTTAACCATATCACCTATTTTAGCCTGACCGTCATTAATCAAAACAATGCCATCAATTTCTGGAGCTTGTTGCGATGTGCGCCCTTGTAATAGCAAATCCGTTTCCTCGCTGTAACCCTCAACTAAAACTTCGACAGTTTTACCTATGAAAGCACGATGTTTTTCGCGAGAAATGTTTTGTTGAACTTCCATGACCGCCTGGTAACGGCGTTGTTTTGTGGCTTCGTCGATTTGGTTTTCCATCTTTCCGCCGGGAGTACTTTCTTCTGGTGAATACTGGAAACAACCTACGCGATCAAACTTTTGTTCTGCAATAAAAGCTAATAGTTCTTCAAATTGTTCTTCAGTTTCACCAGGGAAACCAACAATAAACTGAGTCCGTATAACCGCTTCTGGAATGTTCGTGCGTATTTTACGTAAAGCCTCTTCGATTTCTTGGCGGGTCATTTTACGGTTCATCGTTTTTAAAACGTGATTATTGATATGCTGTAAAGGCATATCAAAATACTTAACGAGTTTTGAACTATTTTTTATAAGATCAATCATTTCATCTGTGATACCGTCTGGATATAAATACAACAAACGAATCCACTCGGCTCCGTCGACTTGATTTAGAGCTTTTAATAATTCTAACGGAGATTCTTTCGCTTCAGGATTTTTGCGTGTTAAATCAAAACCGTAATCCGTGAAATCATGACTAATAATAATAAGTTCTTTAACTCCGCCAGCGACCAAAAGCTTGGCTTCGTTAACGACATTGTTAATCGTACGCGATTGAAGGTTGCCGCGGATCAACGGTATAGCGCAGAAAGCACAGCGCTTCATACAGCCTTCAGATATTTTTAAATAGGCTCGATGTTTTGGCTGTGAGTTTACACGTGGAGTTGTGTCTTCTTGAAGATACGTTGGAAGATTAAAAAAAGTTTTCGCTTTATTACCTTCATCGTGCGATTTTAAAATTTTACCGATATTTTGGAATTCGCCAGAACCGACGAATAAGTCAGCTTCCGGTAAGCTCTCCACCAAGTCTGTTTTATAACGCTGAGTTAAGCAGCCCGCGACAACAACTTTTTTAATTTTGCCTTCTTCTTTTAATGCCGACATATCAAGAATTCTTTGCACCGATTCTTTTTTCGATTCTTCAATAAAACCACACGTATTCACGATCACGGTGTCTGCATCTTCAGCTTCGCTAACAACTTCGTAACCATCTTTCATGAGCGTCCCCGCCATAATTTCACTATCCACCAAATTCTTAGGACAACCTAAGCTGATAAAGTGAACTTTTTTAAGTGGAACGCTTTTTATATCTGTATTCGTTTTCATGGCTTTAAAATCTCATCGGTTTTAATTTTTTTATAAGTAAATTTATTTTTTGGGGCAGTTTTTAAAAAATCAGTTTTTTGAATGCTGAAGGTCGTATCGGTGTTCAAGTCATCCGTTAAAAGAATGGAGCTAATGATTTGCTCTTTCGTATTAAGAACCACAACAAATTTCTTTAGATTTGTACTTATAATTTTATCTGATTCGATTGAAAGCTGTCCGTCTTTTTCTGTGATTAAAGTTTCTTTAGTAAAAAACTTATCCGGAGCCGACAAAAGCTCTGCTATGGTTTTTATAAAAGGCGCTTTGTTTGAATCGAATATTGTAACCTTGCGTGCGGACTTATCATCCAATTCTAAATCAGGATATTCAATCACCCAGACATTTTTATTATAAATGATTTCGGTTTTATTCGGCTTTTCTGCGCTGAAGTGAATTTTATTTTTAGAGTAAAGAAAAACCCCGTCAGTTTCTGTTTTTGTTCCTAAAGTCACTTTGGTCCCTTGTTTTTTAGTCTGCATTTCGACAGCTTCGGCCGAATTATATTTTTTTAAAATTTTAACAGCGATGTCTTTGTTTAAATCAGCCTTTGTGCTTTTTCCAGTTTTGGCAAAAGACAAAGAAGTTATTAAAAAAATAACCAGAAAAAGCCCTGAATAAATCGAGAATTGAGTTTTAAACATCCTTTTGATATATCAGATTTTACCTCTGGAAAGAAGTGCTTTTATTTCAACTACGCAGCCAGGCCTCAGGTATGGTTTTAGGGCCATCAAACTAGCCTGGATCGTATGTCCAGAGGTGACTATATCGTCTATCAGAATTATGTGTTCGTACTTGTAAATTTCATTTGTAAAATCTTCAATAAAACTCACTTGAACCTGACTTCGTTCGCCAAGAGAGAGGTCTTTTTGTTCGCTGGGCTTAGGCTGACTGGTTAGACAAGATAGGGTCACGCCTGGTGAACATTTCTGCCAACTCTGAGCAAAATACATGGTGTGATAGGCTGTCTTTTTTAAATGACTTCCAGGAATCGGAATAATAACCGTTGCTGTATTTTTTTGATTTTTTAATTGATGATCAAGCTGACAAAACTTTTCAACGTAAAATTTCCAAACTGAATAACTGAGTGGACTTTTAAGCAGATAAACTAATTCAGATAGGCAGTCGCTTTCATTTGGAATCCAATGCAGTAAAAAATCAACAGGGTAGGTATCGCCGTCAACATCTAGAGTGCGCTTCTGTTTTCGGAGTCGCGGAAGTAAAAAATCATTTTCGCAATTGCGGCAAAACAGGCTACAGCGAACGGCTAAGGAACCGCAACGCAAACACAAAGGATACAAAAATTGTATTTTCATAGGAAAAGTTGATGCAAAAACGAGTTTTGTTTTTTAAGAATCTAATGTGATCAGGCTAAATATTGTGATACGGAATTCGGTTTTTAATCGTATAGGCTCGATAAATTTGTTCCAACACAACTGTTTCTGCAACTAAGTGATTCATAACCATCGAAGATAAACTAATTTTAACATGCGCTCGTTGCTTAATATTGTCAGTGACGCCGTAGGCTCCACCGACAATGTAGACGATTCTTTTTTTGCCACTGTTTTCGGCTTTTGATATTTGTTCCGCAAATTCTTCAGACTTAAATGTCTTTCCATTTTCATCAAACAAAATGACGTAATCATCGGGCGTGAGTTTTTTAAAAAGCTCACTTTCTTCATACTCTTTTTTTAAAGTCGCTTCATCGCGACCGTGCTTCATCGTTTTTAAAGATTGGATATCAAATTCCGCATAATGGGAAATTTTTTTGGAATAAAGCAATACGGCCTGTTCAAACCACTCTTCTTTTGTGGTCTTATAATCAAACAGTACCGATTTCATTAGATTTGAGTATCTTTAACAGGAAGCTCTGTTCCCGCTTTCCATAGTTCTTCGAGACGATATTCTTGGCGAACAAAGTCATAGAACAAGTGAATGATTAATGCACCGTAATCCACAACGACCCAACGTCCTTCGTCAACGCCCTCTACTCCTTGCGGAAGTAAATTAAATTCTTCTTTAACGGCCATCACCAGATTTTCCGCCATCGATGACGTGTGGCGAGTACTTGTTCCTGAAGCGATCAAGGTAAAGTCCGTTGTTGTGCCTAAGGCTTGCAAATCAAAAGCACGAACGGCAATCCCTTTTTTATCAAAAAGAACCTGCGCACAATATTGAGTGAATTTAGCATAATCCGAAATTTTTTCATTTGTTGCTCGGTAGACTTTGTTCTTTTTGATGTAGCTTTCCACAGATAAGGGTAAAAATTTTTCAGTGGCGCGACCAACGCGCAATTTTTTACGAAGCTCTGAAGAAGAAATATCTAAATCATCTAAAGTGATAAATTCAATCGAACGACCCGTGGTTAATTCCACCGCTCCAAAATCGCTTTCGCCGATAAGATGAGTTAAATAATCAGGAAAATCTGTTTCCGCTTCAGGAATTTCATAACCAGGACGGGTTGTTACAACTAAGTTGATTTCAGTTAAAATCTTTTTCCAGTCTTTCCATTCAGAGAAACTTTCAAAGTTGTCTGCGCCAATAATCAAATAAAGATCTTTGGCCGCGTATTGTTTACGAAGCTCAAGGACCGTGTCGATCGTATAGCTTTTACCGCCGCGCTTAATTTCGATATCATCAACGAAAAAGGCTGGTCCATAGGTTGAAAACGCCTGCTTACACATTTCAATTCTGTGTTCGACATTCGGAAGCTCGGTGGGAATTTTCAAAGGGTTTTGATTATTCGGAATAATGTGGATTTTATCGAATCCCATTTTCTTTTGTACCGTTACTAAACTATTCACGTGTCCGTTGTGTGGCGGATTAAAACTTCCACCAAAAATTCCAATTTTCATTTATCACCTGCTGTAAAATTAAGTTTCAATGATACCTTTTGCTTTTAATATCTTATTCGCAACGACGGTTAGAAGCTCGCTGATATTTTTTCCGGTCACGCCTGAAATCGCATAAATTTCAGTATTGTGTTTTTTCTTAAAAGCTTTCGTTAGTTTCTCAAGTTGTTCTTTTGGTAAAAGATCAATTTTATTAAAAACAACAATTTGTTCTCGTGTTGCTAACGGAAAGAATCCGTCTTTTTCTTTGTTCATGGCATCGTACTGCTCAATCTCAAAATTAATGTCTTCAAAATCTTGAATAGGATCACGACCATTCATTCCTGACACGTCCACCACGTGAATAAATAATGATGTGCGCTCAATATGTCTTAAAAACTGAATCCCTAAGCCAATTCCTTGATGCGCGCCCTTAATTAATCCAGGAATATCAGCCACCACGAAACTGCTGTAGTCTCCAACTTTAACGACTCCTAATTGCGGCGTCAGCGTGGTAAAAGGATAATCAGCAATTTTTGGTTTGGCCGCCGATATACGAGAAATTAAAGTCGATTTACCCGCATTCGGAAAACCGATAATACCCACGTCCGCAATTAATTTTAACTCTAAGGCGATATCTAAAGTGTGATTGTCTTCGCCAGGTTGAGCATACTCAGGAGCTTGATTAATACTATTTTTAAAATGTTCGTTGCCTTTTCCGCCGCGGCCACCTTTTAAAATATTAACTTCGTTAACATCGGTTAAATCATATAAAATTTCATCTGTTTCGCCAGCACGAATGATGGTGCCTTCGGGAACAATAAGAACAAGATCTTCGCCATCAGCGCCTGAACATTGATCAGCTGCTCCAGGTTTTCCATTTTCTGCGTGGTATTTGCGGTAAGTTCTAAAATCAAATAAAGAGTTTATGTGTTTCGATGTTCGAACGATGACATCGCCGCCTTTTCCGCCGTTGCCGCCATCCGGGCCACCACGAGGAGCATGGGATTCGCGTCTAAAAGTAACGGCTCCGGCGCCGCCACGACCAGACGAAATAGTAATTTTAACTTCATCAACAAATTTCATATAACCAACTCTTTGAATAACAATTCTATAATAGAAAGATATCTTTAGCTCTACATACACCTAAAGATAAAAGAAAAGGAGCCTTTTAATGGGCTCCTTTAAAACTTTATAAAAAATACAAGTTTTACCAATGAAAACCGTGTATTCGATTTTAAATTTTAAACTGAGGCTTACGCCGCAGCTGTTTTAGCATCTTTAGGGTATACGCTAACTTTGAAACGGTCTTTAGCGAAACGTTCAAAAGTCACTAAACCTTCGATAACCGCGTAGATCGTGTGATCACGGCCGATTTTTACATTTGTTCCCGTTTGAAATTTAGTTCCACGTTGACGAATGATAATCGTTCCCGATTTAACTAATTGTCCACCAAAACGTTTAACGCCTAAACTCTTCGACTGCGAATCGCGACCATTCTTGGTACTACCACCAGCTTTTTTACTTGCCATTGTTAACTCCTCATTAAAAAATTAATTAATATTTCTTATTTCAATCACTTCAAAAACTATTTCGTTTTTTTAGCGACTTTTTTTACTGTTGTTGCTTTTTTAGCAGCTCTTTTTGAAGGAGCTTTCTTGACCGTAGCTTTTTTAGCAGCCGCTTTTTTGGGAGCGACTTTTTTAGCTTTTGGTGTAGCTACTGGTTTAGCATTTTTACCAATAGTTGCTTCTGCGCGTGCGCGGCTGTCAGCGACTTTTGTTTGAATGCGTTCGTTACGAATAGCTTCCATATCTTTTACAACTGGTTTTGCATCAGACTTAGTTGACTGACCATCTGGTGAAGTAATTGATTTGATAAATAATTCAGTAAAGCTTTGTTTGTGAGTTCCGAAACGACGGTAGCTTTGACGACGTTTTTTCTTGAAAACGAATACTTTGCGAGTACGCGCTTGTTTAGTTACAACGGCAGTCACTACTGCGTTTTTAACTAACGGAGAACCAACATGAGTTTTGTCTCCTGAAACCATAAGGATTTCAGCGAAAGTCACTTCTGATCCTAGGTCGTTATCTAATTTTTCAACTTGTAAAACGTCACCGGCTTGAACTTTATATTGTTTGCCACCTGTTTTGATAATCGCGTACATGAAACCTCCATTAGGTATGTAAGAAGTCATTTTGTCGCATTTCAGCCTTGCTACGTCAAACTCTTCTTGCTCAAAAAGAAGTTTTACTAGACATCATCTGAAATATATCCTATCTAATCCTAATTTGGCGTTAAAATTAGGATTATAAATGGCATTAATGGATATCCCTTTAAATAAAAGTTTGCTGATTGTGGGTCCGCCAGACACCGGAAAGGCCTCTGTTTTAAGGTCTTTGCCCGTATTTCAAGACACTCTTTATATGGATTTGGATGATCCGCTTCTCGTTCGAGAGCTTCTGAGTCGGCCTGAATTCCTCAAAGATATTCTGGCCGAAGTTCAACCCGGAGAATGGCTGACGATTCATCGCCTTGATCGTATTCTTAAATATCTTCCTGAATTGATTGAGGCCATCGAAAATCAAAATATCTATATTGCAGCCACGAGCGGTCGTGAACTTGCCGATCAAAAACATTTTAAGCTCATTTATACTTCGAGCTTATCCTATCTTAAGATCAAAGACACCACGGATGTCCTGACGGCGCTTCAATATGGACTGCTTCCTAAAAACTTTAATCTTCTTAACTCTGCTGATAAATCACGGTATCTCAGCCACTACGTGGAAAACTATATTAATGATGAACTTATTGAAAAATCAAAAATTAGAAATCTAGTGGCATTCCATCTTTTCTTACCTCTGGCGGCAGAGACGGTTGGTACAAAGCTAAATTATAGCCGCCTTTCTCAACAAATTAATGTGGATTATAAAACAATTCAAAATTTTTACGCTTTGCTGGTCGAAACTCATGTCGGATTTTTTTTAAAAAACTGCGAACTTAAATTAAGAAAAGTGCAAATCTCTTCGCCGCGTTTTTATTTTTTTGATTCAGGTTTTATGCGCTCATTAGAAAATAAACTGAACGATAAATTATTAGAAAACTCTACTGAATACAGAAAGTACTATAAGCACTGGTGTATCGCAGAAGTCCAAAAGATGAATGTTCTGTTCAATTTAGATTTGAAGCTTTCTTATATTGAAACCAAAGACCAAGTCGAAATTGATCTCGTCATCGAAACGCCGGATCAAAATAATTATTTAATCTGCTTTGAAGGCTCGTCAAAAATAATTCCATCTCATTTAAAGAACTTAAATAGGATAGGAAGTAGTTTGCCAAATGCTAAATTAATGCTCGTGACTGAAGCTCAAAACGAACTGAATGATCAACGAGTTCGCAAGCTCACCGCGGCTCAATTTTTTCTTGAAGTTTCACAGCTTAAATAATATTTAAAACGCTCATTAACTTTAAAGGAGTCTTTATGAAATTATTAATAATTGCGGCCTTCGCATCTCTTATATCTTTAACTACTTTCGCTCAACACCATCAAAATGAACACTCCGTCGAAGTCTGTTCATCGGTAGACACTACAGTCTGTGCTCATATTGGCCACATGAAAGATTTAATTCCCTCTAAATTGGGATCTTTTGTTGTTCACGTGACTGGACCACTTGAGGCCTCGAACATGACTGTTTTATTATGGATGCCTTCAATGGGACACGGGTCTTCGCCGGTCACCGTGACTCAGTTTGATGTGAATAAATATAACATCACTCAAGCGGCTTTCATAATGAAAGGTGAATGGTTAGTGCGCCTAGCTTTCACAACGGGTGACGTGGCTAATGAAAATCAATTAGTTCACCAAATTGATATACCACTTGAAATTAAGTAATTAATATTTAATCGAAAATCTCGTACTGCTCAAGGTGGTACGAGGGTTCAATTTTAAAGGCCACTGAGTGTCCGAATTTTTTTTCTAAATATTCCAACGTTTCGCTTTCTTCTTCGTAAATCCAATCGACGATGCTCCCGTGACAGTGAACAATTAAACTTTTCTTTTTATTTTCAACTAAACCGACTTCGCGTTCAATATCGCGGAAAATTTCGTTGGCAATCGTGTTCTTACGTTTGATGTAGCCTTTTCCCTCGCAGTAAGTACAGGGTTCGCAAAGTGTCTTAACGATACTGGGGCGAATGCGCTTGCGAGTCATTTCGACCAAACCAAGTTCTGACATCGACATCACGTTGGTACGACTTCGATCTTTTTTTAATTCTTCAGTTAGTGCTTGTAACACTTGTTCACGATGAACTTCTTTTTCCATATCGATGAAATCGACGATAATAATTCCACCGGCATTGCGAACTCGCAATTGATGGGCGACTTCTTTGACCGCTTCTAGGTTTGTTTTTAAAATTGTGTCTTCTAAATCTTTTTTACCAACATACTTACCGGTATTCACGTCGATCACAACAAGTGCCTCCGCCTCGTCGATCACGATGTAGCCACCTGATTTTAACCAAACTTTTCTTTCGACCGCACGAGAGATTTCAAGGTCAATATCATATAAATCAAAAAGTGGTTTTTTCTCTTCATATAAAATAATGTTTTGTTTATATTTTGGCATAAGTTGTGTCACGAATTTTGAAACTCGTTTGTAAGCTTCGGCCTCGTCCACCCAAACTGTCGTGACGTTTTCACTCATCAAATCCCGTAGTGCGCGAAGTTCGACATCGAGCTCTGAATGAATGATCCCTGCCGTTTTTTTCTTTTCAAAACTTTTTTGAATTTCTTTTCCCAGGCGATCTAAATAATCAATATCGGCGCGCAAAGACTCTTCGGAAGCTCCTTCTGAGGCCGTACGAACGATGACTCCACCGCTAGGGTTAATTTTTTGAATGATTTTTTTAAGACGTTCTTTTTCTTTTTCGTCTTCGATTTTTCGAGAGATGCCCACGTGTTTAATAAAAGGCATATAAACAATGCCTCGGCCCGGAAGAGAAATATGCGTTGTGATGCGTGCGCCTTTTGTTCCTAGAGGATCTTTCGCCACTTGCACCATCAGCTGCTGGCCTTCTTTAATCAGATCTTGAATGGGCGTTTTAATTTCGCGAGCGGGTCTAAAATTATCGGATTCTTGCTGCTGTTCATTTTCATCCTCATCGCCGTCGTTGAAAAATCCTTTGCTTTCTTCAGTCATGATATCACCAACGTATAAAAACGCGGCTTTATCTAAGCCAATGTCCACGAAAGCGGCTTGCATACCGGGCAAGACGCGCGTGATAATTCCGCGATGAATAGTCCCGACTAAAGTCGGTGAAGAACGCTTTTCAATTTTTAGATCCATTAAGGTGCCTGATTCGATATAGGCCACTCGAGTCTCGTTTGGTCGAATATTTATGAGGATTTCTGCAGCCATTTGGACTTTACTCCTGTTAATAGATTCCCTACTTGTACCGAAGAAGTCTTGGATAATCAAATTGTGAGGTTGTAATATGGCTACTATAGATGACTTATTTAGATTAATGGTTGAGCAGAAAGCTTCGGATCTGCACGTGACGAGCGGCGCTCCTCCTTATCTTCGTGTACACGGAGAGATGTCACCTATCAATTATCGCCATTTAACCAATCAAGATGTGCAAGGTTTGATCTTTGAAATTCTCACCGAGAAACAGAAAAAAACTTTCGTCGAAAAATGGGAACTCGATTTCGCCTACGTACTCGAAGGAGTCGGACGTTTTCGCTGTAACATCTTCATGCAACGTAAAGGTTTAGGAGCTGTCTTTAGAACAATTCCGGAAAAAATTAAAACAGCTCAAGAATTAAATTTACCTCAATCTATTATTGATCTGGTTGATGCTGATCGTGGACTCATTCTGGTGACCGGTCCTACAGGCTCAGGAAAATCAACAACGTTAGCGGCCATGATTCAGCATATCAACTCCACTCGTGAATGCCATATTTTGACGGTCGAAGACCCCATCGAGTTCGTTCATCCCAATTTAAAATCATTGGTCAACCAACGCGAAGTGGGATCACATACAAAAACTTTTGCTAATGCGTTGAAAGCGGCTCTTCGTGAAGATCCTGATATTATTTTAGTGGGTGAGTTGCGTGACCACGAAACGATTTCGTTAGCCCTCACCGCAGCCGAAACAGGGCATTTGGTTTTCGGAACACTCCATACAAATTCAGCCGTTAAAACCATGGATCGTATTATTGACGTTTTTCCTGCTGGTCAACAGCCCCAAATCAGAACGATGCTAGCGGAATCATTACGAGGTATCGTGGCGCAAAGCCTTTTCACCAAGGCAGATAAAATGGGCCGCGTGGCCGCTTTTGAAATTTTAAAGGGAACCAAGGCTGTCTCGAATTTAATTCGTGAAGGCAAAAATCATCAAATTCCTTCTATTATGCAAACAAGCGCTGCTCAAGGTATGATTTTATTTGAAAAATATCTCGAGGACCTCGTTCGTAAGGGCTTAGTGAGTGCCAGCGATGCCAAGACGTTCTTGGGTAAAGACGACGGTATGTCAAAAGCTTCTTAAGTGCGTTGACAGCGCACTCTTGCTCTTGGTTTAATTACTCTATACAACGAGAGTAATTATGAATTTAGCAAAATATATTGATCATACTATTTTAAAATCTGACGTCACATCACAACAAATTGTTCAGCTCTGCAAAGAAGCTCAAGAAAATAATTTCTATGCGGTTTGTGTAAATTCATCATATGTCGCCTTATGTTTCCATGAATTAAAATCATCGCCGGTTAAAATTGCCAGCGTTGTTGGTTTTCCCTTAGGTGTTTGCGACACGGCCACAAAAGCTTTTGAAACGGCCTTGGCTGTAAAAAACGGAGCCACAGAAATTGACATGGTTATTCATGTTGGCGCATTAAAAGAAAAAAAATACGATTATGTTCAAAATGATATTGCCGAAGTGGTTAAGGCGGCGGCAGGAAATAAAGTCAAAGTTATTTTAGAAACTGCTTTGCTCACCGATGATGAAAAAAAAATGGCTTGTGAATTATCTTTAAAAGCCAAAGCCCATTTTGTTAAAACCTGCACAGGTTTCGGCGGTGGCGGCGCTACCGTGGCCGATATAAAATTAATGAAGGCTGTGGTTGGAACGCAAATGGAAATTAAAGCCAGTGGAGGAATTAAAACTCCTGAATTCGCTCTCGAATTGATCCAGGCCGGTGCTCACCGCCTTGGAACAAGCTCTGGAGTGGCGCTGATCGCGAATAAAACTGTTACGGTCGGTAGTTACTGATGTTGGCTGCAGAAATTATTAAGAAAAAAAGAAACGGTCATGCTCTGACTGAACAGGAAATTCAGTTTATGATTGCCGAATACACGAAAGGCGCCATTCCTGATTATCAAATGTCAGCCTTATTGATGGCGATCTATTTTAAAAATATGGACAATACGGAAACATTAGCTTTAACCAAAGCTATGCTTCATTCAGGAATCACTGTAAACACTTCAGGTCTTCCTGGTTTTAAAGTGGATAAACATTCCACTGGTGGGGTCGGAGATAAAACCAGTTTAATCCTGGGGCCTGTCGTCGCCGGCTGTGGATTGTTTGTGCCCATGATTTCAGGACGCGGACTAGGTCACACCGGTGGAACACTTGATAAATTAGAATCTATTCCCGGATTCAATACGCAACAAACTTTGGAAAAGTTTGTTGAAATAACTCAAAAAATCGGAACTTGTTTTATCGGCCAAACGAAAGATATTTGTCCTGCCGATAAAAAAATCTATGCCCTACGCGATGTCACGGCCACGATTGAAAGCTTACCGCTCATCTGTGCGAGTATTATGTCAAAGAAAATTGCCGAAGGCATTGATGGCTTAGTTCTTGATGTTAAATTTGGATCTGGCGCATTTATGAAGACTTCCGAAAATGCCGAAGAGTTGGCTTTAAAATTAATGGCCATTGGTCACGGCTACGGGAAAAAAGTTGTTTCGGTTATTTCATCTATGGATCAACCATTAGGCCGATTTTCAGGTAACGCTTGGGAAGTCCTCGAGTGCGTCGAAATTATGAAAAATGTGAGAAATTCTCTCTACGATGAAACTCGCGAATTATCATTGCAGCTTTCGGCCCAGATGATTCATTTATCAGGAAAAACAAATTCTGTTGAAGACGCTTACAAGTTGGCCGAAGATTGTTTGGTTTCAGGACGGGCTTTAAAAATATTTACAGAAATGTGTGAAATTCAATCTGGTCATCTTAATGATTTAAAAATTTCTTCTCAAAAATTAGAGATGAGGGCTGAGCGCAGCGGATACTTAACTCATTTTAACGTCGAGCAAATTGGAGTGGCCGGAATTTTGCTTCGTGCGGGACGCCGGCAAACAACGGATGTGATTCATCCTACTTCTGGAATTGAATTCCATAAAAAAATTAATTCACCTGTGGCAAAGGGTGATGTGATCTATACTATCCACGGAGACGAACCAGAATTATTCCAGGAAGCTGAAGAGCATCTTGTGCCTACTTTTAGAATTACCGATCAACAAGTCGATGATCACCAACTCATCAAGAAAGTTTTGACATGAATATAATTAACAAAATAACGGAAACTGTTTCTTTCATTAAAAACAAAACAAAAATTAAACCACGCATAGGTATTATATTGGGTTCTGGTTTAGGGCATTTCGTGCAGCACATGAAAGTCGAAACGCACATACCCTTCGGCGAAATTCCAAATTTTATTCCTCCAACCGTAGATGGTCATTCGGGAAATTTGATTTTAGGTTCGATTGATAATATTGATATCGTCGTCCTTCAAGGGCGTCTTCATTATTACGAGGGACACTCGATGGAAGTGGTGGTCTTCCCCACTCGCACTATGGCGGCACTGGGAATTGAAATTTTGATCGTCACCAATTCAGCCGGCGGTTATGGCGACGGCATGAAAGCCGGAGACTTTATGCTGATCGAAGATCACATCAACATGATGGGAACTAATCCACTCATGGGTCCAAACATTAAAGAATTAGGTCCTCGTTTTCCCGACATGACTCAGGCTTACGACCGCGAGTTAATTTCTGTAGCAGAAAAAGTTTTCCGCGCACAAAAAACATTTTGTCACAAAGGTGTCTATGTTGGTGTAACTGGTCCAACATATGAAACCCCCTCTGAAATTAAAATGTTCAAATCTTTAGGTGGAAAAGCTGTGGGCATGTCGACTGTTCCAGAGGTCATTGCCGCCAATCATATGGGTCTTCGAGTGGCCGCAATCAGCTGTATTACTAATCTCGCAGCTGGAATAACAGATAATAAATTGAATCATGAAGAAGTCACTGTTGTTGCAAAACAAGTTGAACAACAATTCTGCTCTTTCCTTAAAGATTTTATTTTAAAAATTTAACCCACAAAAGAACATTTTTACCCTAATGTTGGGTCTAGATTTATAAGCCGGATTTAGCATTCTGGTCTATAATCGCTTGTCGTCTATCTGTATTAAAAATGACCGACTAGACCTACAGACTCGTCTTTTTCAAGACTCATTCGAATTCATAAATATCCGATAAAATATCACAAGACAAGTCTGACCCCAACGATGCTCTTGAGAAGGTTTTATGAAACGGATTTTCTGTATACCCGCTAAGACGATTATTCTCGCTATCGCTACGCTTTTTTTGTTTTCTTGTGGCGGCACAAAAACAAATGAGTCCGTTTTTCCGAATCAGGCTGCTCAAGCTTGTATTAATCAAGCTATTAAAAATAAATTCATTGTCGGCTGGGAAGATGGAACTTATTCGATCGAGCACGCCTCATCTGAAGAGTCTTTCAGAAAAAATTTCGTTTCTAAAAATTTAGATAGAATCAGACATATTGATCGCGACATTAAAATTCAATTACGTCAGCTCGATTCATCTTCTGATGTTCAAACACAAGACAACATGCAATGGCAAGTCGATCAAGTCAGTGCTCGTTCTGTTTGGAATCAAGGTTACATGGGACAAAATATTATCGTCGGTGTTGTGGATGGAATGGTCGACACCGCACAAGTTCAATTAAAAAATAATATTGCCTATTTCAAACAATTTAATAATCAAGTGAATGATTCCAATTTGAATCGTCACGGAACTCACGTCTCGGGAATTATTGCCGCAGATCCAAGCCTGGGAGCTGTTTCAGGAATCGCTCCACAAGCGCGCATTGCTGCAGGACAGTTTATTGGTAACGATGGTGGTGGGTCTATTGGTGATGCCATCATGGCGATGCAGGCCGTGGTGCAACAAGGTGCACGCATTATTAATTTGAGTTGGGGTGGCGCTCCCTGTGTGGACAATTTGCAAACGACAATGAATCAACTTTCAGCGAATGGTATTTTACTTGTTACAGCAGCTGGTAATGAATCTACAGATTCAGATTCTTTTCCAACTTATCCTGCTGCATTTATGACACTTAACCAAATAAATGTTGCAGCTACAGGTTTTAATGACTTACTCACCTCATTTTCAAATCGTGGATACAAAACAGTACAAGTTGCTGCTCCTGGACAAGCTATTTACTCGACCACTCCTGGAAATACTATTACCGCTATGGACGGAACAAGTATGGCGGCACCGGTAGTATCCGGAGCAGCTGCATTATTGATGAGTGCTGTTCCCACCGCAAGCGCACAGCAAGTTAAACAGGCTTTAATGACGACTGTTGATGTTCCAGGACAATATTTACAAACAGCAACTGGTGGTCGTATCAATGTGCAAAATGCTCTCTTAAAACTAAAGCAAATAGTGTTGAAATAATCCCCCCTCATGGTAGAGTTTATCCTCTAGCAATAGTGGAGATTGACCATGACTGAAATGATGAAATTAAAGATCGAAGAGCTGGAAAAAAAGAACGACCAAGCATTAGCTGGTGGCGGTCCAGAAAAAATTGCAAAACATAAACAAGGTGGACGACTTTCAGCGCGAGAACGCGTGGATGTTTTATTAGATCCGGGTAGCTTCGTTGAAACAGATCGTTTTGTTACTCATCGTTGTACCAACTTCGGAATGGAAAAAAATAAAATTCCTGGTGATGGCATAATTACTGGTTATGGCCGCATCAATGGAAAATTAGTTTATCTTTCATCGCAAGACTTCACTGTGACTGGCGGATCCATGTCACGCACTCAGGCTAATAAAATTTGTAAGGTTATGGATTTGGCTCTTAAAAATGGAGCTCCCTTTATTTCAATCAATGATTCTGGTGGCGCGCGCATTCAAGAAGGAATCGAATCCCTTGGTGGTTACGCAGATATTTTCACCCGCAATGTATTATCTTCGGGCGTAATTCCTCAAATCACAGCGATCATGGGTCCTTGTGCCGGCGGCGCTGTTTATTCTCCTTCAATTACAGATTTTGTTTTCATGGTGGAAAATACCAGCTATATGTTTGTAACAGGTCCCGATGTTATCAAAGCCGTTACTCATGAAGACGTGACAAAAGAAGCTTTAGGCGGAGCCTCTACGCATACGCAAAAATCTGGAGTCGCTCATTTTGCCGCGAAAGATGATAAACATTGTTTGTTGCTCATTCGAGAATTGATGAACTTTCTTCCTTCAAATAATTTAGATGATACCGCGACACTTTCGACAAATGATCGCCCAGATCGCATCGTTGAAAATTTAAATAATATTATTCCTGACAATCCAAAAAAACCTTACGACATGCTTCAGGTCATCACTGAAGTTGTCGACGAAGGCTATTTTTTAGAAATTCACAAACACTTCGCGGGCAATATTATTGTCGGCTATGCGCGCATGAATGGTCGCCCTGTTGGAATCGTCGCTAATCAGCCTCAAGTCTTGGCGGGTTGTTTAAATATCGATGCTTCTAGAAAAGCCGCGCGCTTCATTCGTTTCTGTGATGCGTTCAATATTCCTATAATCTCTTTTGTCGACGTTCCCGGATTTCTTCCAGGCAAAGATCAAGAGTGGAATGGAATTATCACACACGGAGCAAAACTTCTTTATGCTTACGCCGAAGCTACAGTTCCTAAAGTCACTTTAATTACTCGTAAAGCGTACGGCGGGGCTTACATCGTTATGGGTTCTAAACTTTTACGTTCTGACGTCAACTTAGCTTTCCCTTCGGCTGAAATCGCCGTTATGGGAGCGGAAGGTGCCGTCAACATTATTCACCGTGAAGCGATTTCTAAGGCGAAAGACCCTGCGGCTGAAAAAGCAAAATTAACGGCGGAGTACGAAACTATGTTTAGCAATCCTTACGTTTCTGCTGAACTCGGTTACACCGACGAAGTGATCGAACCCGCTTTAACTCGTAAACGCATTATTGATTCACTCGAAATGCTCAGAAACAAACGCGATGTGAACCCTCCTAAAAAACATGGAAATATTCCTCTATGATTCCCGCACCATTTAAAAAAATACTTATTGCTAACCGCGGAGAGATCGCTATTCGCATCACGCGTGCTTGTCGTGAATTAGGAATTCAATCCGTCGCCGTGTTTAGTGATGCTGACCGTGATAGCCTTCATGTCTTTTTGGCTGATGAAGCTTATCATATCGGACCTTCTCCTTCTAAAGAGAGTTATCTCAATTATAAAAAAATTATCGAAGTGGCCGTTAAAGCAGGTGTGGATGCGATTCATCCCGGTTACGGTTTCCTCTCTGAAAATTCTTTATTCGTTGAGGCCTGTCAAAATAATGGAATTACTTTTATTGGTCCTACGATTTTAAATATGCAGTTAATGGGAGACAAACTCTCCGCCAAAGCACTCATGAAAAAGGCCAACGTTCCCACGGTACCTGGCAGGGATGGTGGAATTAATTCCGTTGAAGAAGCTAAAGA